>CAZBIG010000067.1:0-10678 GCA_964491865.1 uncultured Neomegalonema sp.
GACAAGCCCTCCGCTTCGGCGCGCGACCGATCGACCACCGAGCCGCCGCACAGATACGCCCAAAAGCGCCCCAAAACGCCCCCGCGCGGCCGCCACAAGGTCAGCGTCAGGAACGCTTCGTCCCGCCGCGGGTCATAGTCCTCCGGCCGGGCGTCGAACGACGGATGCGGCCAGATCGGCTTCCCGTCGCCGCCGATCGTTGCGATCGCGATGTTCACCTGCGCTCCCAGAAAGATAATCGCCGAGGACATGTAGAAGAACAGCAGCGTCGCGACCACGCCGGCGAGGCCGCCATGCTTTCCTTCCAAAGACATGATGGTCGAGAGCGCGATCGAGAAGCCGATTGCGCCAAGAAGCCACAGCGCCGCGCTGACGATCACGCCGGGCAGCACCGGCACGCGGAGCGCGCGCGCGTCCGCCGTCTCGTCATGCGCCCAAAGATACAGCGCCCAGCCTTTGGCCAGGCCGCGCGGCAAGGTCAGATGGATGCCGATGAGCAGCACCAGAAACAGCGGCGCGCCGATCAGCGCCGGAACCAGATAGACCGCCATCGCCTTTCCGTCCGGGCCCGCGCCGAGCAGACCGAAGGCGATCGAGGCGAGCACGATCGAGATCGACAGGAAGATGAACAACAGCGCCATCACGGCCGCCAGCAGCAGAGACTGCAGGCGTTTGAGCGAAAAGCCGCGGGTGTCGCGGACGTCATAGGCTTCGTTGAAGCCTTTGCGCGCGCTCTCGAACGCGTTCGAGCCCGCCCAAAGCCCGACCACCGCGGACACGGCGACCAGGATCACGTCCTCTTTCTGGGTGGCCCCGTCCGCAGCGACCGCGTCGATCACGCCGATCAGCACTTCGGCCATGTTCGGCGGGATCAGCATCCCCTCGCGAAAGGCGTCGATCATGCCTTTCAGCGATTGCACCGATTCCGGCGCCAGCGCTTCGGCGGCCAGGATCAAACAGACGACAAACGGACCGAACGACAGCAGCAGCGTGAACGCCATGTACCCCGCATAGGCCACGTGATCATCGTCGTCGAAGCGCCGAAAGGCTTCGCGCGCGACGCCGAACAGGTACCAGAACCGCTGCTTCATCCGCCCTTCTCCAGCTGTCGCCAGGGTCTGCCATAGGCCCGACCGCTTCGGACCTTCTTCGCGCACGCCTGCGCCCCCGGCTCGGCTCTGACCAAGTCGGCCCTGCGCGAGTGTACCGGCTCGCCTAAAAATGGGGCAAGAAGCCCGCCCGCATGGGCGCGACTTTGGGGCGCAGGCGCTGGGGCGCCGCGCTTCAGGCGGGCGGCGCGGACGACGGAGCGGGTTCGCCGGCGTGGATCGACCGGTTGCGCCGCAGCTCTTCGCGCGCGATGTTGATCTGCGCGCCGAAGAAGATGATCACTGAGCTCATGTAAAAAAACAGCAGCGTGATTACAACGCCCGCCATCGCCCCGTAATTTCCAGCGAACGAGGGCGCGAACCTGAGATAAAGCGAAAAGGCGGTCGCGCCCAAGAACCACAGCGCCGTGCTTGCAAGAACGCCGGGAAGAACGGGGATCGTCCACTCCTCGTTATGCTCTGTTTTGACATGGATCTGAAACCGGTCACGTCGAGCCCGGGGCAGCGTGGTGTGCAGTATCGTCAAAAGCAGCGCGAAGATCGGCAGGCCGATGACATAGCGTAACAGGTCGAAATTCTCGAGGCCGACGGCGCCGATGGTCTCGATCGGGGTCAGCGACCGAAACAGAGGCCACAGCACGATGAGGATCGACTGGGCGACGAACACGCTCGCCGCGGCGGCGGCCAGGGTCAGGCTTTGCAGGCGCCGCCGCATGAAGGGCCGGTCCTCGCGCACGTCATAAGCTTTGTTGAACCCGATCCGCGCGGCTTCGAACGCGTTCGACCCGGCCCAGAGCCCGACCAGCGCCGACACCATCGCGGCCACGCCGGTCTTGCTTTCGATAATGCCGATAAAAATCGGCTGGAGCGCGCTCGAGACTTCCGCCGGCGCCAGCGCGAACAGAGTTCCGACCAGCTCGATGCTGGGCTCTCGGCCGACCAGAAAGGACCCCGACATCACCAGGAAAATCAGGAACGGAAAGAACGACAGCAGCCCGGTGTAGGCGAGGTAGCCCGCGAGCGCGAAGCTGTCGTCGTCGACGAAGCGGCGCCAGGCGGTCAGGATCAGCTGCACGGTGGTGAAGCGCTTCAGGCCGACCACCGCGCGCGCGACGGCCCGGCGCTTCGGGGCCAGCGCGTCGTCGACGCGCCGACGGGCCGCCTCGTGGCGGCGGCGGGCCGCGTCGAGGCGCCGCTGCGCCGCGTCCTGGGCTCGGGCGAGGCGTTTCATCGACCCCCTCCGGAGCGTCCGTCGCGGGGCGCGTCGCGGGGCTTGGCGACGGGCGCGCGCGCGGATCCGGCCGCGCTCATGGAAACAGGGGCGCCTGGGTCCGGCGGGCGGTCTCGTCCAGGCCGCAGGCGAGATGGGCGTGCTGGATCGCCTGGCCCGACGCGCCCTTCACCAGGTTGTCGCGCGTCGCGAACACGATCGCCCGACCCGGCCGACGGTCGGGCGCCACGCCGATCCGACAGTGGTTCGATCCGCGGACATGCCGGGTGGCCGGCGCCTCGCCGAGGGGCAGGACATGCAGGAACGGCTCGTCGCGATAGCGCTCGGCCAGCGCGCGGCGGATCTCGGCCGGCTCGCCCCGCACGTAAACGGTCGCCAAGATGCCCCGGTTCTGCGGCAGCAGATGCGGCACGAACGTGCAGGTCGTCGGCCGACCCGCCGCGCGGCTGAACTCCTGCTCGAACTCGGCCAGATGGCGATGGCCGCCGACGGCGTAAGGGTGCGCGCCCTCGGCCACCTCGGCGTAGAGCAGGGCCTCTTTGGCCGACCGGCCGGCCCCCGAGACGCCGGTGATCAGGCTGATGACGATCTCGTCCGGATCGATCGCGCCCGCTTCGAGCAGCGGCAGCACCGCGTAGAGGCCGGTCGCCGCGTTGCAGCCGGTGCCCGCGATCAGACGCGCCGAGCGGATGGCGTCGCGGTAGAACTCGGTCAGCCCGTAAACCGCCTCGGCCTGCAGATCGAGCGCGCCGTGCGGTCGGCCGTACCAAGCCTCGTAAGCCTGAGGATCGCGCAGCCGAAAGTCGGCGGACAGGTCGACGATCTTCAGATCCCGCGGCAAGGCCGAGACCACCTCTTGGGTGGTGGCGTGGGGCAGGGCGCAAAAGGCGAGGTCGACGGCGGAAAAATCGATCTCGTCGATCTTGACCAAGTCCGGCAGGCCGAGATGGGCGAAATGAGGAAACACCTCGGCGTAGGCCATCCCGGCCCGGCGGTCTGCGGCGAGCGCGGCGACGCGGAACGCCGGGTGCCCGGCGATCAGGCGCACGAGCTCCGCCCCGGTGTAGCCGCTGGCGCCGAGCACGGCGCAGCGGATCGATGTCTCGGTCACGGCGACCTCCGCGCAAGGTGAAGGAAGCGATCTAACGGCCGCGCGCCGGGCTGGCAATGGAGGCCGGGCCGTCGGCGACAGGCGCGCCCGCTCGCCGCGCGCGAACCGCCCGCAGCCGCAAAGCGCGACGCCGCGCGCGGTCAGAGGCGGTCGAAGGTCAGGGGCGCGCCGTAGAACCGCGCGGCCAGTCGGCCGACCGCCTGGGGATCGCCGCTCGTCAGACATCGGATCTGCGGCCCCGCGCCCGCGCGCCAGACGGTCTCGTATTCGGGCCGACGCTCAAGGTAGCGCGCCAGGCTGGCCGCGGTGATGTCGGGCTGCGACAGGATCATCGTCTCGGGCGGCAGACGCCGGCGAAAGGCGTCGTAGGCCAGCGGATAATGCGTGCAGCCGAGCACCGCCGCTTCGGCCGGGGGCGCGTCCGCGCCGGCCCGATCGCGCGCCGCCGCGCAGGCCTCGGCGACCCGGGCCTCGGCGGCGGCGGCGGCGCCGGCCTCGAGCGCGTCGACAAGACCGGGACAGGGGACCGAGACGACGGCGAGATCGGCGCTGCGCGCCGCGGTCTCGCGCGCGAACGCGCCGCTGGCGATGGTCGCGGGCGTCGCGAAGAACAGCAGACGCCGGCGTCCGCCCGGGGCCGGCCCGGGGGGGCGCGTCTCGACCCAGCGCCGGCCGGTCACCGCTTCGACGATCGGGACGAACACTCCGAGCAGGCGCGGCGGCGCTCCCGCGTCGGGCCGCGAGCTTTCGCGCGCCGGCAACCAGCCTTGTTGCAGCGGCCGAAGCGCCAACGCCGACGCGGTGTTGCAGGCGATCAAGGTCAAGCGGCAGCCTTCGTCGAACAGACGCGCGCAGGCCGAGCGGGTCAGCGCGACGATCTCGTCGGGCGCGCGCACGCCGTAAGGGGCGTTGGCGTTGTCGCCGAGATAGACGAAGGGCTGGTTCGGCAGCGCGCGCGTCAGCGCCCGGAGCACGGTCAGGCCGCCGAGGCCGCTGTCGAACACGCCGATCGGCATTTCGTCTCCGCGCTCAGCCCGTCGCCGCCCCGTCGCGCCGCTGGTCGTCTCTCGAGCGCTGAAGCGCCGCGCGCGCGGCGCTCAGTCCCATTGTTTGCCGATCTCGATCCGCATCGGGGTGGGGCTGAGCGAATAGGTGTGCGCCCTCAGAAACCGCATCAAGCCGCGCGCGTCGCCCTTGTAGCGGGCGAGCGTTTCGGGGGGGATCGGCTCGCCGATCACGACGGTCACCGGCGCGCCCACGCGGTTGTCGAACTCGTTGATCAGAAGCGCCAGACGCAGCGTGTCCGACAGGTGGCTCGCGAGCTGGAACAGACGCGAGTTCCGTCCAACGAAATACATCGGCGTCACGGCCGCGCCGGCGCTTTGGATCAGCTTGGCGGTGAAGGTCTTCCATTCGGGATCGAACGGCGGGCGGTAGAATTTCGCGCCGGTCGACACGGCGCCGCCGGGAAACACGCCGATGCAGCCGCCGTTCTTGAGGTAGTCGAGCGCTTCGCGCCGGGTTTCAAGATTGCGCTTCACCGAGGCGCGGTCTTCGCCGAAGTCGATCGGCAGGATGTGCGGCTCGATCTCCGGCGCTTTGACGAACACCGAGTTCGCCAGGATCTTAAAGTCGCGCCGGGTCTCGGCCATGATGTGCCCGAAGGCGAGGCCGTCGAGAATGCCGAACGGGTGGTTGGCGACGCAGACCAGCGGGCCCGAGCGCGGCACGTTGTCGAGCCCGCGCCCCGGCAGATCGAGACTGAGACCGTAGCGCTCGACCATCACCTCCCAAAAAGAGCGTCCGCGCGCCATTTCGGCTTGATAGTCGAGCGCCATGCGGATCAGGCGCGGCCGTCCGGTGATGTTTTCGATCCCGCGGATCACGGCCCGGCCGACGCGCGAACGCGCGCCGGTGGCGTAAGTGATCTCGTCGGGCCCGCCGCCCAGCGTCCCGCCCGCCGGGCCCGGCTCGGCGCCGAGGCTCCGCTCGGCGGCGTGCGCCATTTCGGTCGAGGGCGCGCCGCGCCGGCTGAGGGATCGGGAGGTCGTCGATTTCGACAGAGACATGGGCGGGCCTGTGCACCTCGGCGCGGCCTCGCGCGCCGCGCCCCATGATTTAGGCGTTGCGCCGGGGATTGCGCCAGCGGCAAAATCGAGGCGCGCGCCCAGCGGACCGGCCGCCGATGCGGCCGGCTGTCGATCCGTCCGATCGTCGCTTCGGCAGGCCGGCGGCGATCAGCGCTTCGAGAACTGGAAGCTGCGGCGCGCTTTGCGGCGGCCGTACTTCTTCCGCTCGACCACCCGGCTGTCTCGGGTCAGGAACCCCGCCCGCTTCAGCGCCGGGCGCAGCTCGGGGTCGTAAAGCGACAGCGCCTTCGAGATGCCGTGCTTCACCGCGCCGGCTTGGCCCGAAAGCCCGCCGCCCGAGACCGTGCATTTGACGTCGAACTGGCCGCTCACATTGGCGATGCCGAACGGCTGGCGGACCACCATGCGCAGCACCGGACGGGCGAAGTAGGCGTCGCCGTCCTTTTTGTTCACGGTGATCTTGCCGGTGCCCGGATACACCCAGACCCGCGCGACCGCGTCTTTGCGCTTGCCGGTGGCGTAGGAGCGCCCGTGGGCGTCGCGCACCGGCTCGAGGCGAACCGCGACGTCTTCAGCGCCGCTGTCGAAGGCGTCGTCTTCGGTCGCGTCGACCGTCGACCCCACGGCGCTTTTCAGATCCTCGAGGGACTTGATTTCATCCGCCACTCAGTCGTCTCCGTCCGCTGGCCGCGCGCCGGGGCGCGGCGATCTGAGGCGCGCGTCAGGCGCGCGTGTTCTTCCGGTTCATGGCTTTCACGTCGAGCGCGGTCGGCTGCTGCGCCTCGTGCGGGTGCTCGGCCCCGGCGTAGACGCGCAGATTGCCGAGCTGTTTGCGGCTGAGCGGGCCGCCCGGCATCATGCGGCGCACGGCCCGTTCGACCACCCGCTGCGGGTGCCGGCCTTCCAGCGTCTGACGCGGGCTTTGCGACTTGATGCCGCCCGGATAGCCGGTGTGCCAGTGGAACAGCTGCTGGTCGCGCTTGCGGCCGGTCAACTGGACCTTATCGGCGTTGACGACGATCACATTGTCGCCGTCGTCCATATGCGGCGTGTAGGTCGGCTTGTGCTTGCCGCGCAGCCGCGTGGCGATGATCGAGGCCAGCCGGCCGAGCACCACGCCTTCGGCGTCGACCACGATCCAGCGTTTTTCGATATCCGACGGCTTGGCGGAATAGGTTTTCATCGACGCCCCGCGACAGGGTGCGCGCCAGGGGCGCGGTGGGAACAACAAAGCGCGCCCCCCTCGCGAGAGGCGCGCTGCGACGTCGGCTATACGCGGGCCGCGGCGTCGCGACAAGCGCAAATCGCGCCGAAAAGCCCTTCTGCGCGAGCGGTTTTCGAGTGGGGTTCTTGGATACCCCAAAAATTCACCGCCCCCGCCGGAGCGGTCGCGGCGGACGCGGGCGCGGTTTGTCGGGCAGGCCGCGCGTCTCGATCGGCGCGGCGAAGCGGGGCCAGTCGGCCCGCCAGCCGGCCGCGGCGGGGCGGGCGTCGGGCGACGCCGACGAGGGCTCGGACGGCCTCGGCGGGATCGCATAGGTGACGTTGGCGTGGGCGATCGGCCCCGACACCCCGGGCGAAAACAAGGTCACGTCGCCAACCGCCAGCGTGCGGCCGAGTTTCAACAGCCGCGCCTCGGCGCGCATCGGCTTCGGCTCGGGCTTGCGCATGAAGTCGATGGACAAGTTGGTCGTCACCGTCAGCGGCTCGCGTCCGATCATCGACAGCACCGCGGCGTAAAAGGTCCAGTCGGCGAGGGCGAACATCGCCGGTCCCGACACCGTGCCGCCCGGGCGCAAATCCGCCTCGCGCACCAGGCCGACGGCCTCGAGCCGATAGGCCGCGACCGTTTCGACCCGGGCGCGGCCGGCCATTTGGGGAAACACCTCGTCGAGATAAGCCTGCAGCGCGGCGCGCGTCAGCGCGGGATCGCGGTCGGTCATGCGGAGCACCCTGTCGCCCAGTCGTCTAAGGGGGTCGACACTGCGCCCCGGATCGGTTCGTCTCAAGCGCCGCGAACGGCGCGCGACCCTGCGGCCGACCGAAACGACGCGAAACAGGAGGACGAGATGGCCGACGGAGCCGCCGCGATCGAAACGCCGCTGCTGATCGAGACCGAGGGCGCGATCGCGACGCTGACGCTCAACCGGCCTCAACGGCTGAACGCGCTCTCCGAAGCGCTGCTCGACGCGCTGACCGCCGCGTTGGCCGACCTGGCCGAGACCCGCGCCGTGACGGCGGTGATCCTGAAGGGGGCGGGCAAGCATTTCTGCGCGGGCCACGATCTCGCCGAGATGACGGCGCGGCGCGCCGACGAGGATCGCGGGGCCGCCTATTTCGCAGAACTGTTTCAGCGTTGCGCCCGGGTGATGACCGGGATCGTGCGCCTGCCCCAGCCCGTGATCGCCGAAGTCCATGGCGTGGCCACCGCCGCCGGCTGCCAGCTGGTGGCCAGCTGCGATCTGGCGGTGGCGGCCGAGAGCGCGCGCTTCGCCACGCCGGGCGTCGATATCGGGCTGTTCTGCTCGACCCCGATGGTCGCGCTGTCGCGCAACGTGGCGCGCAAGCACGCCATGGAGATGCTGCTGCCCGGCGCGCAGCAGCCGGCGGCGCGGGCCGAGGCGCTCGGGCTGGTCAACCGGGTCGTCGCCGACGATCGGCTGGCGAGCGAAACCCGCGCGCTGGCCGAGCTGATCGCCAGCAAAAGCCCGAAGGCGCTGAAGATCGGCAAACCCGCCTTCTACGCGCAGGCCGAGATGCCGCTCGACGAGGCCTACGCCTACGCCGCGCGCGTGATGGCCGAGAACATGATGGCCGCCGACGCCGCCGAGGGCGTCGGCGCTTTCCTCGAAAAACGCCCGCCGGTCTGGCCCGACGCCTGAGACCCGGACGCGATCCGGGCCGAAGGGCCGCCCCGGCGGCTTGAGCCGGCGGCGCGCGCGCGATAGATCCTCGACAGGGATATGCGCGCTTACGATCCGGACCGGTTGCCGCAGCCTCCGTTCCGGACGGATAGATTGGCGCTGCGCCCCTTCGCCCCCGAAGATGTCGAGATCGTCCATGCGGCGCTCGACGGCGACCCGGACGTCTGGCGCTTCGATCCGGGCCATGCGCCGTCGCTCGACGACCGCCGCGAAAACATCGCGCGCTACGCCATGCTGCGCGCGCATTTCGGCTTCGCGCCGTGCGGCGCGTGGTTGGCCGACGGCGCGTTCGTGGGACAGGGCGGCCTCAGCCCGCACGTCTTCGACCACCGCGACGGCGCGCGCTCGATCGAGATCGAGGTGATGTACAAGATCGCCCGGCCGTATTGGGGGCGCGGCTACGCCAAAGAGATCGCCCGCTTCTGGGTCGCGCTCGCGTTCGCCCAGCTTCGGCTGCCACGGCTCGTCATCTGCGTGGATCGCGAGAACGCGGCGTCGATCGGCGTGCTCCGCGCGCTGGGCGCGACGATCGAGGACGATTGGCTCGAAGACGATTCCGTCATCGCCACGATCTTGCCGACGGGCTGACCAGCCTGGTCGCCGCGCGCAGGCGCGCCGCGCGGCGCGGGACATGGGCGGCGAGCATGAACATCTGGATTTGGGAGCTTGGGAGCTCGAGGTCTTGAGATCTCGGGGGTCTTGAGATCTCGGAGGTCTTGGGGTCCTGACGGGCGCAGGCGGCGCTGAACGTCGCAGGGGGCTGGGCGGAAGCTGGACGCGGCCGCGGGCGGCTTCTAGCTCTCCCGCTCGACAGGCGCCGGCGGCGCGCGGGAGGACGGCATGGCCCGATCGGTTTTCGAAGAGGTGGACGCGGAGAAGCGCGGCGACGCGCCGGCGGCGCGGCCGGGCGCGGCGGACGCCAAGAAACGGCGCGACCGCCGCCGGGTCGCCTTTTGGCTGCTGTCGGTCGCGCTCTTGGTGATCGCGCAGATCCTTCTCGGCGGGTACACGCGCCTGTCGGAAAGCGGATTGTCGATCACCGACTGGCGCCCGATCACCGGGGTCGTGCCGCCGCTGTCCGACGCCGCTTGGGAGGCCGAGCTCGAGAAGTACCGCGCGACGACGGAATATCAGGAGACCAACGCCGGCATGAGCGTCGCGGCGTTCAAGGCCATCTACTGGCCGGAATGGGCGCATCGCATGCTCGGACGGGTGATCGGCCTGGTTTATGTCGGCGGCCTGATCTTTTTCGCCGCGACCCGCGCGATCTCGGGCGGCTGGACCGGTCGGCTGGTCGCTCTGGGCGCGCTCGGGGCCCTGCAGGGGGCGATCGGCTGGTGGATGGTCCAGTCGGGGCTGGTCGGGCGGCTCGACGTCAGCCAGCATCGCCTCGCCCTCCATCTGTCGCTGGCCTTCGTCATCCTGGGCCTGACGCTGTGGTTCGCGCTGTCGCTGCTGCGCGAGGAGGTCGATCTGTTGCAGGCGCGGCGACGACGAGAGGAGACCTTGCGTCGGCTCGGCTACGGGCTGGCCGGGCTCACCTTCGCGCAGATCGTGCTCGGGGCTTACGTGGCGGGCCTCGACGGGTGGACGGTCTACGCCGAATGGCCGACCATGGGTGGCGCGTTCTACCCGCCGGGCGAGCCGTTCGCGCCGTTCTCCGAGCCCGCCGCCGCGCAGTTTCTACATCGGACGAGCGCCTATCTGCTGCTGCTGGCCGCGGCGGCGCTGTGGTGGCGCGCGCGCGGGTCGGCCTATGCGAAGACCCGGCTGTGGACGCGCATCGCGCTCGGCCTGGTGCTGGCGCAGGCGGTGATCGGGGTCGGGTTGATCGCGCACGCCGCGCAGGACCTGGCTTGGGTGGCCCATCAGTTCGGCGGGGTCGTCGTGTTCGCCGCCGTCGTTCACCTGGCGCACCAGACGGCGTTTCCGAAAGAACAGCGCCTGGCCGCTTGACGCCCCGGGGCGCGCCGCGTCTTAGCGGCTCGCCGCGGCCCAGACGGCGAGCGCCCAGAGCAGCGCCCGGTGGTCGGCCGCCCCGCTCAGATGCGCCTCGACGAGGCTCGCCACAACCGGCGGGTCGAACAGGCCCGAGCGCGCGATCGCCGGATGCGCGGCAAGCCCGGGCGCTCGCTCCGCAAGGCGCGTCGACACCCTGGGCGCCATCGGCGGCGCGGCGCGGCGCCGGGCGCGCGCGCCGGGCGGCGGGGCCG
>CAZBIG010000068.1:0-10640 GCA_964491865.1 uncultured Neomegalonema sp.
CGGCCGCGGCGCCCCCGGCGGGCGCGTCCGCTCGGTCGTACCGCTTGCTGCAAGCCGCCACTTGGCAGTCCGCCGCCAAGACCGGCGCCCATACAAGCGCAAACACCCTCGCCCGCTGCGCGGCGCCGCCGCGCGCCGCGCTCTTCTTCGTCGCCATCGTCTCGCTCCTTCACCCCCTGTTGCGCCCGCGCCGGGCCCGCGCCGCGCCTGACGCGACAGGGCTCGGCCCGGCTCAATCGCGCTCGCCGTCCTCGTCCGTCGCCGCGCTCAGCCCCTCCGCGTCTGGCGCCGGTCGACGGCCGAAATCGGGCGCCGGCACGTCCTGACCGATTTCGAGAATGCCGCGCCGGATCGCGCGGGTCCGGGCGAACCGCTCTCGCAGCGTCTCGCCTTCGTCCCATCGAATGGCCCGCTGCAGGGCGATAAGATCTTCGGTGAAGCGGCCGAGAAGCTCGAGCGTGGCGGCCTTATTGTTGAGAAACACGTCGCGCCACATGGTCGGATCCGACGCGGCGAGCCGCGTGAAGTCGCGGAAACCGCCGGCCGAGAACTTGATCACCTCTGACTGGGTGACTTCCTCGAGGTCGCTGGCGGTGCCGACGATCGTATAGGCGATCAGATGCGGCAGATGCGAGGTGACGGCCAGCACCCGGTCGTGATGGGCGGGCGTCATCAGCTCGACCATCGAGCCGAGACGCTCCCAAAACGCGCGCAGCCGCGCCACCGCCGCGGGATCCGCGTCGTCGGTCGGGGTGAAGATGCACCAGCGGTTTTGGAACAGGGCGGCGAACCCCGCCTCGGGGCCCGACTGCTCGGTCCCCGCCACCGGGTGGGCGGCGACGAAGGTCAGGTCGTGGGCGGACAGGATCGGGGCGACGGCCTCGATCACGGCCTCTTTCACCGACCCCACGTCCGAGACCAGCGCGCCTGCGGCCAGGTGGGGGGCGACGGCCGACGCCGCCTCGGCCATGGCTCCGACCGGCACGCACAGGATGGCGAGATCGGCGCCCGCGGCCGCCTCGGCCGGCGCGTCGGCGACCTGGTCGAAGGCGGCGACGCGACGCGCCCGGTCTCGGACCGCCGGGTCGCGGTCATAGCCGACGACCCGCCGGGCGGCCCCGGTCGCCCGGGCGGCGCGGGCGATCGACGAGCCGATCAGGCCCAATCCGACGACGCACAGGATGTCGGCCGGAGCCGAAGCCGCGTCGCTCATGTCGTTGGGGGCGACCATGGGGCTGCGGGCGCGCGGATCAGGCGCGCTTCGCCGTCTCTCCGGCCGCGGCGTCGCGGTCCGCGCCGCTCATGAACTCGGCGATCGCCCGCGCCACGGCCACATTGTCCGACGACGCGCCCACCGTGATTCGCAGGCGGGACGGCAGACCGTAGCCGTCCATGCGGCGCACCACGATTCCCCGCGACCGCAGGAAGGCGTCGGCGGCCGAGGCGGAGGTTGGGCCGCTTTCGCCGAACTCGGGCAGCACGAAGTTGCCCCAGGAGGGCGGCGTCACGACCCCGGCCTGCCGCAGCTCTTTCGACAGCCATTCGCGCCAAACCTCGTTCTGGATGGCGCAGGCCTCGGCGTAGTCGACGTCGCGGATCGCGGCCTCGCCCGCGGCGAGGGCGGCGGCGCTGACGTTGAACGGCCCGCGCACGCGGTTGAGCGCGTCCGCCACGGCGGCGGGCCCGTAGCACCAGCCCAGCCGCAGCGCGGCGAGCCCGTGGATTTTCGAGAAGGTCCGGGTCACGACCAAGTTCGGACGGCTGTCGACCAGACGCAGCCCGTCGCAATAGGTCGGCTCGCGCATGTACTCGGCGTAGGCGCCGTCCAACACCAGCAGCACCCGCTCGGGCAGCGCGTTCAACAGCCGGGTCACCTCGGCGCGCTCGAGATAGCTGCCGGTCGGGTTGTTCGGGTTGGCCAGAAACACCAGCCGCGTCCGGTCGGTCACCGCGTCGAGCAGCGCGTCGACGTCGGTCTTCAGCCCGGCCTCGGGCGCGACCACCGGCCGACCGCCGGCCGCCAGGGTCGAGATCCGGTACATCGCGAAGCCGTATTGGCTGTGCACGGCCTCGTCGCCCGGGGCGAGATAGGCTTGGCAGAGCAGCGCGATCAGCTCGTCCGAGCCCGAGCCGCACACGATCCGATCCGGATGGATGTCGTGCACCGAGGCGATCGCCCCGCGCAGCCCCGCGGCCGAGCCGTCCGGATAAGAGCCGAGCCGGTCCCCCGCCCGCCGAAACGCGTCGGCGGCTCGCGGGCTCGGGCCCATCGGGTTCTCGTTGGCGGACAGCTTCAGCACGCGGTCGACCCCGGGCGCTTTGGAGCCGCCGCCTTGATAGGGCGCGATCTCGGCGAGCCACGGGTTGGGCGTCGGCCCGGCGCGCTCGACGGCGTCGACGCCGTTCGGAGAGATGGCTTTCAACCGGCCCATGGCCCCTGTTTCCCTCACCGCACGAACCCTTGACCCGCGGCGACCCTTCCAAGCTGTCATGATTTCGTCAAGAGCGCCATGCGCGGCGGCTCGGCGAAGACGCGACCGGTGCGGACGACAGGCCGCGCGGCGCGGTCCCCGGCCCGGTCAAGAACGGGCTTGGGGCGGAACGGGCCGCGGATCGCCGAGCCGTCTTTGCGGCGCGGGGGCGGGGCGCGCCCCCGGTCGGATGATGCTGCCGATCGCCTCGAGCGGCGCGGCGGCGCGCTCGCGCAGGCCCGAACGCGGCGCGGGCACGCGTTTCACGGCCTCGACCATCAGCACGCCGGCCAGCCGCTGGGCGTCGAGCCGCTGCCCGAGCCGCTCGATCAGGCCGCCGGCCCGCAACCAAAAGCGCCGATGGCTCGGCGGAAAATACAGCGCGCCGCGACGCCGTTCGATCTCGAAGCCGTGCTGGGCCAGCTGCGTGTTCAACTGATCGAACGAGTACGGACGCCCGAAGCCGAACGGCGTGGCGTCTCGCCGCGCCCAGAGCCCCGAGCGGTTGGGCGCGATGATCAGCAGCCGCCCCTCGGGCGCGAGCACCCGCCAGCATTCGTCGAGCAGACGCGCCGGATGGTCGGCGGTCTCGAGCCCGTGGGCCAGCACCAGCCGGTCGAGGAACCCCGTTTGCAGGGGCCAGTCGCAGGGCTCGACCAGGGCGGCGGCGTTCGGCCCCTCGCGCGGCCACTGCGCGACGCCCTGCCCGGCCGGCATCATGACCAAAAGACGCGTCGCCTCGCGCTTGAGCGGACGCATCAGCGGGGCGGCGAAGCCGAAGCCCGCGACCGACAGCCCGGTCACCCGCGGCCAGAGCTCGCGCACGCGCAGCTGCAGGCGTCGCTGCGCCTGCGCGCCCAAATGGGTGCCGTAGTAGAACTTTTGCAGATCGACCACGTCGAGGTGCATGGATCCGCCGCCCGCCCTATGCTTTCGTCCCCGAATCGTACCCCACCAGAGGAACCGCCGCCATGTCGACCGACGCGCCTCTCTTGATCGAGCTGATCCCGGTTCTCTCGGACAACTACGTGTTCCGGCTGACCGATGCGGACACCGGCGTGGTGGCGGTCGTCGATCCGGGCGAGGCCGACACGGTCGCGGCCGCGATCGAGTCCGCGGAAGGCGACGAGAAAGGGCGGTTGGATTGGATCCTGCTGACCCATCACCACGCCGACCATGTGGGGGGCGTCGCCGCGCTGCGCGAGCGGTACGGGGCCAAGGTCGCCGGGGCTCAGGCCGACGCGGGCCGGCTGCCGCCGCTCGACGCCGCGCTGACGCCGGGCGCGGACTGGGATCTCGGCTCGCAGATCGTGGAGATCATCGACGCGCCGGGGCACACGGTGGGCCAGATCGCCTATCATTTCCCCCGGGCGAAGACGCTGTTCTCGGGCGATTCGCTGTTCACGCTCGGCTGCGGACGGCTGTTCGAAGGCACCGCGTTGCAGATGTGGGGGGCGCTGCAAGCCTTCGCGGCGCTGCCCCCCGAGACCAAGGTCTATGGCGCGCATGAATACACCGCGTCGAACGCGCGCTTCGCCCTGACGATCGAGCCCGAAAACCGCGCGCTGGCCGACCGCGCCGAGGAGGTTTCGGCCTTGCGCGCGGCCGGAAAGCCGACGGTGCCGACCACGATCGGGCGCGAGCTGGCCACCAACCCGTTCATGCGCGCGGGCGAACCGGCCGTGAAGGCCGCCGTCGGCCTGCCCGACGCGGACGCGGCCGCGGTGTTCGCCGAGATCCGGCGTCGCAAGGACGCCGCCTGAGCGGTCGCGAACGCGTCGCCGTCGGTCCCGCGGCGGGGGCCGAAGGCGGGGCCGCTGACGGGGCGGCAGGAGGGGCGGCAGGAGGGGCCGCGCGAGGGTCTCGGGGGAAGGCCGCCGGACGGTCTCACAGGCGTCGCGCGTCGCGGCTCAGGGGGCGGCCGGGCGCGCCAACGTCGCCTTGATCAAAGAAAGGTCGTCCGGATCGCGCGCCAGGCTGAAACCGAGGCGCTTGGCCAGACCCAACATCGCGTCGTTCCGCGCCGCGATCAGACCCCAAACGGTTTTGGCCCCGCTCTCCCAAGCGATCTCGATGGCGAGCGCGAGCGCTTGGCGCGCGAGACCGAGGCCGCGCGCCTCGGGGCGCAGCGACACCGAGAATTCGGCGTCGCGCCCGGGCCCGAGATCGGCCACCCGCGCCCCGCCCAAGATATCGTCCGACAGGTCCGGATCCGATCCGTCGAGCGCCGCCATCCCCGGAAGCCCCTCGACCACCAGGCAGAACTCGGTCGCCGGATCGGGCGCGCAAAAGCGCTGCGCCATCGCCTCGGAGAGGTGCGGCACGGCGTGCAGCATGCGGAACCACTTGCCGCGCTCGGACAGCGCCTCGTAGCCCGCGATCAGCGAGGCCGCGTCGGCGGGCCGGATCGGGCGGACCGGGTAGCGTTGGCCGTCCTTGCCGAGCAGCGTTTCGCCGCCCGCCTCGAGACGGTCGCGCACTGGGGATTGCGAGGGCTCCGACGAGCTCATGGCCGCGCCTCCGATTGGGGACGCGCGCAGCATACCCGGCGCGGGGCCTCGGGCGAAGCGCCGACGCCGGCGGGCCGCGACGCGCGAAGGTTTTTCGGATCGGGTCGCGCGGCTCAGCCGGGCCCATCCGGCAGAGCGATCCGGAAACAGGCGCCCTCGGGCGAGCTGTCGACCAGGGTCAGGGTCCCGCCATGGCCCTTCACCAGCTCCGAGGCGATGACCAGGCCGAGCCCCGAACCGCCGCGCCGCGCCGAGCCCTTGAACGCCTTGAACAGATGCTCTCGCGCTTTCTCGGGCAGGCCCGGACCGGTGTCGGCCAAATCGATCTCGACGCCCTGAGCGCCCCGGCGCGCCGAAAGCCGCACCACGCCGACTCTTCCCGACGCTTCCAGAGCCTCGGCGGCGTTGCGCGCCAGATTGTGGAGCGCGCGGAACAGCTGATCGGCGTCCGCCGACGCGGTCAGCCCGTCGGGGATGTCGCACTCGAACCGCACCGGTCCGCCGTCTGCGAGCCCCAGCGCCACGCGCAGCTCGTCGCCGAGCGCGGCCAGCGGCACCGGCGCGCGCTCGGGCGGGGGTTCGTCGGCCCGGCCGTAGGTCAAGGTCTGCCGGCACAAGCGGATCGCCCGATCAAGCGAGGCCAAAAGCTTCGGCGCGACGCGCTCCACCACCGGATCACGGCTCGCCTCGAGGCGGTCCGCCAACAGTTGGGTGGTCGCCAGGATGTTGCGCAGATCATGCGAGATCTTGGCGACCGCCTCGCCCAAGGCCGCCAGCCGCGCCTTTTGGCGCAGCGCGCTTTGCACCTCGCGCTGGGTTTCGGCCAGCTCGATCTCCGCCAGGCCGATCTCGCCGCCGACGCCCGACAGCCGGATGACCCGGTCGGCGTCCTCCGGGTCTTCGCGAAACCGCACGATGCCTTCGATCACCCGCTGCACCGGCCGCACGAGAAAGAAATTGACGCTCATGAACACCAGCGTCGCCGTGATCGCCGAGATGAACAGCGACAGCCAGAAGATCCGCACGCCGTAATCCAGCATGGCGTGCTTCAAGTTGGTTTCGTCCATGACGATCTCGACCAGATCGCCCTCGCGCATGGTCGGGGCGCCGAGCACCCGGATAAAGCGGCGCTCGGAGACCAGGGCGCAGGCGAGCGCGTCGCGGATCAGCTCGAAAACGCCGGCGTCGCGCAGGTCGAAGGTGGCGTCGACCCCGCCGAGGGCCGCCAGCGGCGCATCGGCGCGCAGCATCAGCTCGCGGGCCCCGTCGCGCTTGAAGGCGATCGAGACGACGCCCGTGTCGGCGAGCAATTGATCGACAAGTTTGGGATCGATCGCCCGCCCCGGCGGGGCGGCGGTCAGCGCGAGCGAGGCGATCTGCGCTTTTTCGAGATGCTCGAGCAGGTGCTCGCGTCGGTAGCGCGCGACGGACGGCACGAAGATCAGGATCTCCGCCAGCATCACGAACAGCACCGTCAGGATCAGCAGCCGCCCCGACAGGCCGCGCCAGAACGCTTGGCCGCCGGACAGCCCGCGCGACACCAGCCGAGCGGTCGGCTGGATCACGGCGTCTACCAGGCGCTGAGCGTCGAAGGGCTTCATGCCATCCGTCCGAGACAGGGGACCGGCGCGGCGGGTCGGCTCGGGTCTAGCCGAGCCGGAGCAACAAGCGCACCAGCCATCGCGTGCGATCGCTGAACAATCTGGGCGCGAAATATTGGCCCGCAGCCCTTTTTGAAACCTCTCCCAGCGTCGGATAGGGCGCGACCATCCCGGCGAGGTCCTTGATTTTGAGGCCTTTCGACAGCGCCAGCGCCCACACCTGGATCAGTTCGCCCGCCTGGGCGCCGACGATCGAGGCCCCGCGGATCCGACCGCCGCGCTCGACGACCGCTTTGATCCGCCCCTCGGTGCGCCGCTCGGCCCGGGCGCGATCGTTGTCCTCGAACGACCAGGACAGGATTTCGACCCGGTCGCCCAGCGTCTCACGGGCCTCGGCCTCGGTCAGACCGACCTGGGCGAGTTCGGGATCGGCGTAGGTGACGCTCGGAATATGCGCGAGCGAGGCCTTCGCGGGCAATCGAAACAGAGCGTTCCGGATCACGACGCCGGCATGATAGCCCGCCAGATGGGTGAATTGCCGCCCCGCGCCCGGCCCGTTGGCGACGTCGCCGATCGCGAAGACGCGCTTGTTCGAGCTTCGCAAGCGCGCGTCCGTCGTGACGCCGCCCGGGCCGTAGTCGATCCCGGCGGCCTCGAGATTGAGCCCCTCGACCGTCGGCCGGCGCCCGGCGGCGACCAGCAGATGCGAGCCCGCGACGGTTTCGCCGCCGTCGAGGGTCGCCGAGACGCCCTCGACCGATGCGGACACCGCCGTGACCGCGGCCTGTTCGCGGATTTCGACGCCCTCGGCGCGCAGCCGGTCGAGCAGCACCGCGGCCAACTCGGGGTCGTCCCGGCCGAGCGCGCGGCCGGCCTCGAGCACCACCACCTCGGACCCGAGCCGACGATGCGCCTGCGCCATCTCGATCCCGATCGGACCGCCGCCGAGGATCACCAGACGGCGCGGCCGCTCGGTCAGGTCGAACAGGGTCTCGTTCGTCAGATAGGGCGCGTCGGCCAGGCCCGGGATCGGCGGAATGGCCGGGCTCGACCCGGTGGCGAGCACGAATCGCTTGGCGCGGATCAGGCGCCCGCCCGCGCGGACCTCGGTCGGCGAGACGAACTCGGCCGCCGCGCGGATCACGACGACGCCCAGCCCTTCGAAACGCTCCTGACTGTCATGCGGCGCGATCGCGGCGATCACGCTGCGGACATGCGCGTGGGCCGCGGCGAAATCGATGTCGGGCTCATGGGGCGCGACGCCGAAGGGCGCGCCGTCGCGCTGCGCCTGGGCGAGGTGGGCCGCCGCCAGCAGGGCCTTCGACGGGACGCAGCCGGTGTTCAGGCAATCCCCGCCCATTTCGCCCTTCTCGATCAGCACGACGCGCGCGCCCATCTGGACGGCCCCGGCGGCCACCGACAGTCCGCCCGAGCCCGCCCCGATCACGCAGAGGTCGGTTTCGATCCGCTCAGCCGTCGTCATGCGTCGCGCTCCTGCGCCGGCGGGGTCGGGGCCACGGGGCGGCCGCGCACGGCCTTGATCGCCACCGGCAACAACGACAGCGCGGCGAGCGCGAGCAGCGGGCCGATGATCTCGGGTGCGAACAGCAGCGACAGGTCGGGCTCGTCGCCGCGGTCGATCACCTCGCCCACGCCGACGCCGACCGAGGTGTAGACGACGCTCGCCGGCATGATCCCGAACAGCGTCGTCACCCCGTACGCCCAGAGCCGCGCGCCCAGAAACGCCGGCGCCAGGTTGGCGATGAAGAAGGGCACCGCCGGCACCAGCCGGAGGACCAGCAGATAACTGATCTCGTTCTCGCGAAAACCAGCTTCGAGCCGACGCAGCCAAGGCCCCGCCGCGGTGCGCAAACTGGCGCCGAGAGAGGTCCGCGCCGCGAGGAAGATGGCGGTCGCGCCGAGCGTCGCGGCGATCACGGTCGCCGCCGACCCGGCGATCAGACCGAACAGGAAGCCGCCGCCGATGGTCATCCAGGTCGCGCCGGGGATCGAGAAGGCGACCACCGCCACATAGAGCGCCATGAAGGTCGCCAGCGCCCCCCAATAGTTCGCGTCGCGCCAGGCGATCAGCGCTTGGCGGTTTTCTTTCAGCGCGGCGAAACTCAGCTGATCGCCGAACAGGGCGTAGCCGGCGCCGGCGCCCAGCGCGATCAGGGCGATCGGCAGCCAGCGTCGCCAGGCGGGCCGGGGCGCGTCGGGACGCGGTCCGCCGGCGCCGGGCGTTTCGGGCGGGGCCGCGGCTGCGGCGGTGTCGCGGGGCTCCGCGCTCATCGGGTGGCCTCCTCTGGTGTGGCCTCGACTGGGGTGGCCTCGCCGACCTCGCAGCGCGGCGGCGAGAAAACCAGGGGGATCACGGGCGCTTGAACGGACGTGACGCGCGCGCCGCGGCCGGGTCGTCCGGTCCGGCCGCGGTTTTGGCGACGATCCGACAGCGTCCGGGTCGGCCTCGGGCGGACCGGCGGCCGCGGAACCGAGCCCGTCGATTGACAGGGGCGCGCGGTTCTGGGTATGCGACCAGCCTTCCGATCAAGCGATGGCGAGCGATCGCCGTCCGGCGCGCGGCCGGATCGCCGCGACCGCCGCAGAACAGAGCGATTTCGATGAAACGGACTTATCAACCGAGCAAGCTCGTGCGCAAGCGCCGCCACGGTTTTCGCGCCCGTGCCGCCACCGTGGGCGGCCGCAAGATCTTGGCGCGCCGCCGGGCGCGCGGGCGCAAGCGCCTGTCGGCCTGACCGGCGGCCGGCGCCGACCGGCGCGAAAGCCATGACCGAGCCCGCCCTTGAGCTGCGCGCGCCGAGCGCGTCGGCCCGCCCTGCGCAGGCGGGGTCCGGGCCGTCGGCGGCGGCCGAGCCCGGGGCGGTCGCGGCGCGGTCGGTGTCGGTTCTGAGGCGGCGCAAAAATTTTCTCGACGCGGCGCGCGGCCGGAAATGGAGCGCGCCAGGGTTCTTGTTGCAGGCGCGCCGGCGCGACCCGGCCGAGCCCGCCGACGCCGACGTGCGGATCGGTTTCACGGCGTCCAAGAAGGTCGGCAACGCCGTGGCCCGCAACCGCGCCAAGCGCCGACTGCGCGCCCTGGCGCACGAGACCCTGCCCGCTCTTGGGCGCGCGGGATGGGATTACGTGCTTGTCGCGCGGGCCGAGGCCACCGCGACGCGGAACTTCGCGCAGATGCTGGCCGAGCTTCGGCAGGCGCTCGAGCGCGTGCATGGCGACCGGGCGGGCGGCGGCGCGGGCCGTCCGCGCGGGGCGAGACCAGAGGGGGGCGGCGGCGCGACGCCCCGCGGGCGCAAAGGCCGATGAGCGCGCCGCGTCCGAAAACGCCCTTGGCCCGGCTCGCCGCGGCGCCGATCTATTTTTATCGGGCGGTGATCTCGCCGATGAAGCCGCCGACCTGCCGGTTCGAACCGACCTGCTCAAGCTACGCCCTCGAAGCGCTGGCGAAGCACGGCGCCGTCAAGGGCGTGTGGCTGACGCTGCGCCGCGTCGCGCGCTGTCATCCGTGGGGCGGCTCGGGCTATGATCCGGTGCCGGAGCCCCCTGCCGACGCCAACCGGCCGCCGGTCGACCGCCGCGACTGAACGCCCGCCCGTCGCGGCGATCGAGGCCGCCAACAGAGAGCCCGCCGATGCTTGAGCGCCCGCAGACCGTCGAGGCCCTCGCCTCCGCCAAAGGCGCCTTCGACGAGGCGGGCGTCGACGACGCGAATGTCCAAGATTCGCGAGCTCAAGGCTCGCGCGTCGAAGACGCCGGCGCTCCGGGCGCCGACGACGCGCCCGCGGCCTACGCCGACGCCCCGCGCACCACGGCGTTCAACAAGCTGCGCAAGCGCCTGATCCGCCAGACCCGCGAGGCGATCGAGACCTACGGCATGGCCCCAACCGCGCCGGGGGCGCGCTGGCTGGTCTGCCTGTCGGGCGGCAAAGACAGCTATGCGATGCTGGCGCTGCTGCTCGATCTGAAGTGGCGCGGGCTACTCGAGGTCGATTTGCTGGCCTGCAATCTCGATCAGGGCCAGCCGGGCTTTCCGCGTCACG
>CAZBIG010000069.1:0-10583 GCA_964491865.1 uncultured Neomegalonema sp.
GCCGACGACGACGGCGCGACCCCCGCGACCCCGGCGGCCGACGCGCCCCCGCCGCCGCCGCCGGCCGCCGCGTCCGAGGCCGCCCCGGCGGCGCGCCCGCCGAAAGAACCTTCGAGCGGCTCGGCGCATCAGCAAAAAGTCGCCAAGGCGCTGCGCGTCGAGCTGAGCCGCATCGACCGTCTGGTGAACATGGTCGGCGAGATCGTGATCACCCAGGCGGTGTTGGCTCAGAACCTCTCGGAAATGGATCTCGCCGGCAATCTCGAGGTGGCGCACGCGGTCGAGGCCCTGTCCCGCCAGACCCGAGAGCTGCAGGAAAGCGTGATGGCGATCCGCGCGCAGCCGGTGAAGTCGGTCTTCAGCCGCATGCCGCGCGTGATCCGCGACCTCTGCACCTCGCTCGGCAAAGAGGTGCGGATGGACCTCTCGGGCGAGCATGTCGAGGTCGACACCACCGTCATCGAGGAGCTTTCCGAGCCGCTGACGCACATGCTGCGCAACTCGATGGATCACGGCATCGAGACGCCCGAGAAGCGCGAGGCCGCCGGCAAGCCGCGCCAGGGCACCATCCATCTCGGCGCCGAGCACCGCGGCGAACGCGTCCAGATCGTGATCGAGGACGACGGGGCCGGCATCAACCGCCAGAAGGTGCTCGAAAAGGCGATCAAGAACGGCGTCGTCTCGCCCGAAGCCACGCTTTCGGACGAGGAGATCGACATGCTGATCTTCCATCCGGGCTTCTCGACCGCGGACGCCGTCACCAGCGTCTCGGGCCGCGGCGTCGGCATGGACGTGGTCAAGAAGAAAGTGCAGGCGCTCGGCGGCCGGGTGTCGGTGCACAACACGCCGGGCGTCGGCTGCAAGTTCGCGATCACGCTGCCGCTGACGCTGGCCGTGCTTGACGGGATGACCATCGGGGTCGGCGACGAGCGCTTCATCCTGCCGCTCGGGTCGGTGGTCGAGGCGGTGAAGATCGACCAGTCGAGCCTCGACACGCTGCCGGGCGAGGTCCGGGTGCTGCGCTATCGCGGCGACTGGCTGCCGCTGATCAACCTGCAGAGCGCGCTCAATCTCGAGACCGCCTATTCCAAAGAAGAGCTGGTGGTGGTCGTCGAAACCGAGACCGAGGGTCGGGTGGCCATCCTGGTCGACGAGCTGCTCGGCCAGCGCCAGGTCGTGCTGAAAAGCCTCGAGGCCAACTTCAAGCGCGTCGAGGGCGTCTCGGGCGCGACCATCCTCGGCGACGGCCGCGTCGCGCTGATCCTCGACATCCCTGCCCTGCAAACTCTGAGCTCCGGCGGCTTTGGCGGCGGCTCGATGGAGATGATGCTATGACCGATGAAGCGAAAGCCGACGCTTACGACAGCAAGCAGTACGTCACCTTCCAGGTGGGCGATCGTCTCTACGGCGTCGAGATCGTCCTGGTCCGCGAGATCAAGCAGTGGACCCCGACGACCGCGCTGCCGAACCAGCCGCACTACACCCGCGGCGTGCTGAACCTGCGCGGCACCATCGTGCCGGTGCACGACCTGCGCGCGCGCTTCGGCGGCTGCCTGACCGAGGCGACCGAGAACCATGTGGTGGTGATCGCGTCGATCGAAGACCAGTCGGTCGGGATCCTGGTCGACGCCGTCTCGGACATCATCACGGTGAGCCCCGACGACGTCCGGCCGATCCCGTCGGGCGCGCGCGAGATGGATATGGGGTCGATCTCGGGCCTCGTCAGTCAGGACGATCAGATGATCGGCCTGCTCGAGCTGCCGCGCCTGTTCCCGGTCGAGAAGAGCCTCGCCGCCTGATCTTCATCCCGTCGCCGCTCCGGCGGCGATCGCCTTCGCTTTCCGGCCCGCGGCGCGCCGCCGCGCGGCCGGCGCCTGTCGCGCCCTCGGGCGCTTCTGAGGAGTTCTTCGATGCCGCGCATGGCGCCCGCATCTCTGTCGATCGGCTGGCGGTCCGCCGGGGTCGCCGCGTCGCCGCGCGCGCGCGGCGTCTCGGCGCCTTGGTCGAGCGCCATGGCCGGCCCCTCCGTCGGGGGGAACGGGGCGGAGCGTCGACCATGGTGCTGAGCGCGCGTTCCGACCGACCGGTGGTCGACGCCGGCGGGGCCGCTGCGGCCGGACGGATGACCGACGCCCAGTTCGCGTCGGTCGCCAAGCTGGTCGGCGACCTCACCGGCATCGTGATCAAAGACCATAAGCGCGAGATGATCCATTCGCGCCTGTCTCGTCGCCTGCGGGCGCTGAAGCTCGACACTTTCGACGCTTATCTCGCGCTGGTGTCGTCGCCGCAAGGCGCGGACGAGATCGGAGAGCTGATCAACGCGGTCACCACCAACCTGACCGCGTTTTTCCGCGAGTCGCATCATTTCGACCATTTGCGCGACAGGCTGATCGCGCCGATGGCCGCCGCCGGCGCGTCGCGTCTGCGGATCTGGTCGTCGGCCTGTTCGTCGGGCGAAGAGCCGTACTCGATCGCGATGACGGCGCTGTCGGTCGAGCGGTTCAGCGCGATCCGGGACGCCAAGCTGCTGGCCACGGATCTCGACACCAACATCTTGGCGCGGGCGCAGGCGGGCGCCTATTCCGCCGATCGGATCGCCACGATCCCGAAGCCGCTGGCCGATCGGTTCGTGACGAAGACGCCGGACGGCGGCGCGATCAAAGCCGAGGTCAAAAAGCTTCTTACTTTTCGGCAACTAAACCTGCTGCATGACTGGCCGATGAGCGGTCCATTCGATGCAATTTTCTGCCGTAACGTTCTTATTTACTTCGATGGTCCGACAAAACGGTCAATCGTTGATCGAATGACCAAGATGATTCGACCGGACGGCGTGCTTTACCTTGGGCACTCGGAGTCTCTGCTCGGGGACCACCCTTTGCTGCAGAGCGAAGGGCAGACGATTTACAGGAGGCGCGCGTGACCCCCGCCATGTCTTCGGCCGCCCCACGCACATACTGGGACGCGAAAATCGGGGCGCGCGCGGCCATCGTGCTGCCCGGCGATCATCTGGTCACCGACGAGCCGGACCTTGCGCTCGTCACGCTGCTCGGCTCGTGCGTCGCGGCATGCATTCGCGACGTCGAGATCGGCGTGGGCGGCTTGAACCACTTCCTGCTGCCCGACGGCGGTTCGGCCGGCGACGCTCAGGGGTCGCTGCGCTACGGCGCCAACGCGATGGAAGTTCTGGTCAACGACATTCTGAAGCGCGGCGGTCGGCGGGACCGGCTCGAAGCCAAGGTGTTCGGGGGCGGCAACGTGATCGACACCTCCGCGGCCGAGACGGTCGGCGATCGCAACGCCAAGTTCGTGCGGGAGTATCTGCGGCGCGAGGGCATTCGCATCGCCGCGGCGGATCTGGGCGGGACGCGGGCGCGCCGCGTGTTCTTTTTCCCGGGCTCCGGCCGCGCGTCGGTCCTGCGCCTCGAGCCGACGGACGCGCGGACCGTTCGGGATCAGGAGGCGCGCTTTAAGGCCAAGGTCGTCACCCAGCCCAAGGCCGGCGGCGTGGAGCTGTTCGTATGACGGTCGCGGTGGGACAACGGCTCGTGCGGGTGGTCGTCGTCGACGACAGCGTGTTGATGCGCACCATGCTGCGGTCGGCGCTCGAGGCCGAGGGCGACATCCAGGTCGCCGGCTCCGCGGCCGAGCCCCAGTCCGCGCGCGCGGTGATCAAAGAGACCAATCCGGACGTCATCACCCTCGATGTCGAAATGCCGGGCATGAACGGTCTCGAGTTCCTCGAGAAGATCATGACGCTGCGCCCGACGCCGGTGGTGATGGTGTCGTCGCTGACCTCCGCCGGGGCCGAGACGACGTTCGCCGCCCTCGAGCGGGGCGCGGTCGACTTTGTCGCGAAGCCCGCCGACGGCATGATGGCCGGCGAATTCGGACAGCTGCTGCGGAGAAAGGTGCGCGCGGCGCGCGGCGCGCAGCTTCGGGCTCGGCCGCGGACCCCGGCGGTCGCGCCGACGACGCGGGCGCCCCAGACGCGCCGCGCCGCGGGCCCTGGCGCGAAGGGCCTGATCGCGATCGGGGCCTCGACGGGCGGGGTCGGCGCGATCGGGTCGCTGGTCGGGCGTCTGCCGCAGGGCCTGCCGCCGATCGTCGTCGTGATCCACATGCCGGAGAAATACACCGGCCGCTTCGCCCAGCGCCTGGCGGCGCAAACCGGCCACGACGTCGCCGAGGCGCGGGACGGCGAGACGCTGCGCACCGGCATGATCCGCATCGCGCCCGGCGCGCGGCATCTGGAGGTCGCGGGCGGCGCGGGCGCTTTCACGACCCGGCTGTCCGACGGCGAGGCCGTCTCGGGGCACCGGCCGTCGGTCGACGTGCTGTTCCGCTCGGTCGCCAAAACGGCCGGCGGTCGCGCCCTGGGCCTGATCATGACCGGCATGGGCCGCGACGGCGCGTCGGGTTTGCTGACGATGCGCCAAGCCGGGGCGACGTGCCTGGGCGAGGCGGAGAGTTCCTGCGTGGTCTACGGCATGCCGAAGGCCGCGCGCGAGATCGGCGCGGTGAACGAGGAGCACGACCTCGACCGGCTGCCGGAAAGGGTGGCGGCGCTCGCGTCCGGCGCCACGACCCGCATTCGAAACGGATGACCCTGAGGAGCGACTAGAATGGCAGATGCGAAGAGTTTGAAGGTGTTGGTGGTCGACGACCAGCAGTCGATGCGCGGACTGGCGCGGCAGTGCCTGAAGCGCTGCGGGATCGTCAACGTGGCCCTGGCGGCCAGCGGCGACGACGCCCTGAAGCAAATGCAGTCGGCGAAGTTCGACGTGGTGATTTCGGATCTGAACATGCCGGGCATGAGCGGCACCGATCTCGCCAAAGAGGTGCGCGGCCATCCGGTGCTCGGGCAGGTCAAGTTCCTGCTGGCGACGTCGGAGATGTTCCGCGATCAGGTCGAGCCCGAGCTGGTGGACCATTTCGTCGCCAAGCCGTTCAGCGTGGCGGATCTGAAGGACGCGCTGGGCGCGGTGCTTGGCGGCCTGAAGTAAACGCGGCCTGTCGCTCTGGGACGCGGCGAGTGCGCCAAAGCGGCGCGCTCGCTTTCCTGACGCTTAGAAATTCCCATTTCGGGAGATTTTTCCAGCGCTCGTGGTTTCGAATTGGGGAAGTTTAACCAAAAATCGTCGCTTTAAGCCTGAAATAGCACAGTTTGCTAGCGTTGCGCCATTGACGCACCGCCGTCCCCGATGGCCTATGAGCCGCGGGAAGATCCGTCGCCCCCTGCGCTTAGGCCGAGGATTTGCAAGTCCGGGCCGAGCACAACGCTAAAAAAGCGTAAACGGCGACCTTCGGACGTGGCGGGGATATCAATGGTTGAGTTCGGTTTCGATCCGGTCATCTCTGGCGTGAAAAAGCCGACGTCGCTTCAATTCGGCGTCGCGCCAGGTGATGAGAACCGGCTGTACGTGTCCGAACAGAACGGCACGATCAAGATTTACGATGTGACCAGTCAGCCGGTCGACGTCGTGGACGGCCAGAACAATGTGGTCGGTCAGACCCTCGACTACTCTGCGACGCTGGCCGAGAATATTTTTCTCGTCAAAGACATGCCGAACTATGACGACGACGGATCGCTGTCGTCGACCGAGAATCGGCAAATCACGGGCATCCTCGTCGCCGAGGAAAACGGCGAGCCGGTGATCTATGTCTCGTCGAGCGATCCGCGGATCGGCGGGAATAAAGACAGTATCGACACTAATCTCGACACGAACTCGGGCGTCATCTCGAAGCTGACGCTGAACGATCAAGGCGAGTGGGAAAAGATCGACCTGGTCCGCGGTTTGCCCCGCTCGGAAGAGAACCATTCCGTCAACGGCATGGTGCTGACCCCGGAAGGGAAGATGCTGATCGCCGTCGGCGGTCACACGAACGCCGGCGCGCCGTCGAACAATCTCGTCTACACGCCCGAATACTGGCTGTCGGCGTCGATTCTCGAGATCGATCTGCCCGCCATCGAGGCGATGCCGGTTCAAGGGCAAAACACCGCCAACCCATATATTTACGATCTGCCGACGCTGGACGTCAAAGGCAACAATTTCGACCATCCGTTCGGTGGCGATAACGGCTTTAATCAGGCTTATCTTGAGCCGGGCGGCCCGGTTGAGATCTACGCGACCGGCTTCCGCAACAATTACGACCTGGCGTTGGTCGAAGACCCGTCAGCGCCCGAGGGGTTCCATCTCTACACATGGGACAACGGGCCTAATAACGGTTGGGGCGGTCCCCCGGCCGACGCCAACGGCGTCAGCACCACGAACAACAACGGCACCGGCGCGAACAACCAAGCGGGCGCGGCGACCAACTTTCCCAACGAGCAAAACAGCAACCCGTTGCCGGCGGGCCCGGATCAGCTGATCAAAGTCGAGCGCGGCGGTTATTACGGCCATCCCACGCCGGCGCGCGCCAATCCGGACACCGCGCTCTACGAGAAGCCCGAGAACGGCACGCCGTTCGGCAAAGCCTTCGACGAATTCATCGTCGACGATCAGGGCGACAATGATCCGCTGAACGACGAGCTTCTCGGCCTCGAAGACTTCCTGCCGAAGGTCAATGGTCAGCCGATCGACCCGCTGAACGGCTATCAGGTCGACCCGCTCGAAGGCGTCTATCTGAAGCCGAAGTTCGGCGGCGACAGCGTCGACGGCACGCTGGTGCTGTCGGACGCGTCGACCAACGGGATTTTCATTTACGAGTATGAAGAAGGCACGGATCCCGACCTGCAAGAGCTCGACGGCGACCTGTTCGCCGCGGCCTTCGACGAGCAGATCCTGCGCGTCGAGTTTAACGAGGCCGGCGACCAGGTCCTCAATCTCGACGACATCGAGAACGACCAGGCGTGGCAGACCAGCCCCGGCAACAACCCGCTGGATCTTGTCCAGGGCCCGAACGGCAGCATCTGGGTCGCCTCCCATGGCGGCAACTCGATCTTCGCCTTCGTCCCGGGCGGCGTGCCCGAAGAAGAGACCGACAATTTCGACGACGACGCGCTGACCAACAGCCTCGACCCGTTCGGCTATGACCCGGACAACGGTCTCGGCGCCAACAGCGCCGTCGGGGTCAATCAGCGCATCTCGTTCGACTTCAACAACAGCCTCGAGAACCCGAACGGCCTGCAGGGCTGGGTGCTCGGGCTGACCGGCCACATGGCCGATTACGAGACGGATCATTTCGGCGACGGCACGGCGCGTCTGTCCGGCGTGCTCGACGGCGGCATCGCCGGGCGCCTGCAAATCGAGTTCGACGCCGTCACCGACGGCTCGCCGATCGGATCCGCCAACGACGCCGTCTATTTCCTGCAGACCGGCGTGACCCCCAACCCCGGCTCGGACCAGTTCATCGTCGAGACTTCGATGCTGAACCCGTGGGCCGCGGCCGAGGAGACGAACGGCGACAATCTGGGCCTGCATTTCGGCACCGGCACGCAGTTCGATTTCGTCTATCTCGCCTATGAGGTGCAGAACGGCGCGGGCAAGATCGTGATGACGATCGAGCTGAACGACGAGGTGTACTCGGTCTCGACTTACGACGCGCCGGGGCTGCTCGACGTCTCTGGCGGCGAGTTCATGACGCTGCGGGCGCTGGTCGACGTCGTGAACAACACGGTCACGCCCATTTGGTCGTACGAGACCGACGATCCGGCTGCCGGCCCCGACGGGGTGGTCGAGGGCGTCGGTCAGGCGATCAGCCTCGACCACGACGCCAACCCCAACACCACCAACAATCTAGAGGACGTCATCCGCGGCCAGTATGTGGTGCGCAACGCCCCTGAGAACGGCGAGCAAGGCGATCCGATCTTCGGACCGACCTTCCAGGGCGTGCCCTCGGCGCTGGCGATCGGCGTCGGCGGCGCGCGCGGCTCGGCGACGCAGACCACCAGCTTCGCGCCCGAGTTCGACGCGCTCGTGTTCGCCGGCTCGAAGTTGAACGGCGATTTCGACCCGGTGGTGTTCGACGACACCGTCGCGGGCGGCGCTGCGGGCGAGACGGTGGTCATCGATCCCGCCACGCTGCTGGCCAACGACGTCGAGTACAACCCCGACGAAAGCCTGAGCGTGATCGGCGTCTCGAACGCGACCGGCGGCGCGGTCTCGCTGGTCGACGGCCAGATCCTGTTCGTCGGCGACGGATCGGGGCCCGGCGGCTTCGACTACACCGTCTCGGACGGTCAGGGCACCAAGCCGGTCGGGCGCGTCACGGTGACCGAAGACGGCGGCGCGCCGCCGACCCCGTCCGAGACCGTGGTCTACCGGATCAACGCCGGCGGGCCGACCGTCGCGGCGATCGACGGCGGGCCGGCATGGGTCGGCTCGACCGCCGACGCCCCGTCGCCTTTCCTCTCCGGTGAAATCCTTGCGGGGTCGGCGACGACCCCCGTCGACATGTCGCGGGTCGACGCCGCGGTGGTGCCCGAGATCGTCTTCAACACCGATCACTGGGATAAGAAAAACACGCCCGAGGCCATGCAGTGGGCGTTCCCGGTCGAGGTCGGCGCGACCTATCGGATCAATCTCTACACCACCGAGAACAAGGACACGGTGCAGAACCGCTTGTTCGACGTGGCGCTGGAAGGCGAGACGCCGCCCGAACTCGACAATATCCAGCCCTTCGTCGAGGGCGGGAACCAGCCGCGCGGCGCGTCGGTGCGCACGGTCACCTACACCGCGCAGGACGGCGTTCTGAACCTCGACTATATCGCGGTCACGCAGCAGGCGCAGGTGCACGCGATCGAAGTTATCCGGATCGACGGCGCCGAGCCGCCGGCGGACGGCCCCGTGGTTTCGCTCGGCGGCGATCAGATCGCCTCCGAGGCCGCCGGGACCATGAGCTTCGAGATCCTGCTCGACAGCGCGGCGAAGAATGTCGACGGCGTGACGACGACCTTGCGGATCAAGGACGGCGCGGCGTCGGCGGGGGTCGACTTCACCGCGCCGGGCGCGGTCGCGGACGGCCCCGATCTGCTGGTCAGCGTCGAGATCCCGGCCGGTCAGGCGAGCGCGTCGGCGCCGATCACGCTGATCGACCGGCCCGGCGTGCAGCCGAGCCGGAGCTTCTCGGTTGAAATCGAGAGCGCGACCGGGTCGAACGCCACCGTCGATCCAAGCGCGAACGCCGCCCAAGGCGTGATCCTGGACGACGACGCCGCGCCGCCGGCCGAAGGCGAAATCCTCTACCGGGTGAACGCGGGCGGCGAGACCATCGCCGCGCTGGACGGCGGCCCGGCCTGGCAGGCCGCTTCGGCGGATCAGCCGTCGCCCTATTCGGTCGGCGAGACGCTGCTTGGCCGGGGTCTCAACGCGGTTGACCTCGGTCTGCTGGACCCGGGCGTGGTGCCCGAGGCCGTCTTTTTCTCGGACATGTACGACCGGGCGAAAACGCCCGAGGCGATGGCCTGGGCGTTCCCGGTGCTGGCAGGCGGGACTTACGAAATCCGACTTTACGTCGCCGAGAACAAGGACGGCAACGCCGACGGCTCGCGTTTCTTCGACGTGTCGGTCGAGGGGGCGGTTCCGGCCCCGTTCGAGGCGGTGAACCCGGCGCTCGACGGCGGCGGCGTCGGGGTGGCGTCGGTCGTCTCGGCGGTGGTCACGCTCGACCCGGACGACGCGCTGCTCGAGTTCGAGACGGTCGTGGGGCAGAAAAACCCGGCGATTTCGGCGGTCGAGATCATCGCGCTCGGCGGCGACGCGCCCGACCCGGATCCGGGCGCCGGGGCGGCCGCGGACGCCGGGGCGCTCGCGGTCGCGGGGCAGCCGATCGCGATCGACGCGCTCGCCAACGACGCGGCCGGCGCGACCCTGGTCGCGGTCGGGGCCCCCGCTCAGGGCTCGGCGGCGATCGAGAACGGCGTGATCGTCTACACCCCCGGCTCGGGGGCCGCGGGCGTCGACAGCTTCAGCTACAGCGTGTCGGTCGGCGGGCAGATCAGCTCGGCGACGGTCTCGGCGACGATCCTCGCCCCTGTGGGCGACGTGCTGACCGCGCCGGGCGGCGGGGCCGATCTGTTCGGCGGCTCGGCGGTCGAGACCGCGATCGGCAGCGCCTCGGGCGAAAAGATCAACGCGGGCGGCGGCGACGATCTGGTTCTGGGCGGCGCGGGCGACGACGTGCTCTACGGCGCGAAGGACAACGACCGGGTGTTCGGCGGGGCGGGCGACGACAAGCTGACCGGCAATCTCGACAACGACACCTTGAACGGCGGGGCCGGCGACGACACGCTAAAGGGCGGGGGCGGCGCGGACCTGTTCGCGTTCACCGACGACGCCGGGCTCGGCGGCGATCTCGGCGCGGACGTGATCGAGGATTTCGAGGTCGGGGTCGATCAGCTTGAGGTCGGCGACTTCTTCGGGTCGGCGGCCGAGGCGCTGGCGGCGGTTTCCGAGGCGGGCGGCGACGCCGTGCTGACCCTCGGGGCCGAGGCGGTCGCCGTGCTGCAGGGCGTGTCGGCGGCGGCGCTGTCCGAGTCCGATTTCTTGTTCTGACGCCGATCCTCTCGGTCCGGCGCGGCGCCTGCGCCGTCGGGCGCGCGCCCGGCGCCGTCTCCCGCCCGAGCCGCCGCGGCGCCCGGCGTC
>CAZBIG010000070.1:0-10569 GCA_964491865.1 uncultured Neomegalonema sp.
GCCCGACGCGGGGGCGGCGGCGGGCGCGGACCTTGCGCCGCCCGGCGCCGCCGTCTTATCTGCCGGTCTTCTGACCGGAGCCCCCATGAAACTCGGACTGTTGGAAGTCGGCCGCTGCAACCCGCGCATGACCCCGAAATACGGGGCCTATCCGCCGCTGTTCCACACCCTGATCGGACGCGCCGACCCGAGCATCGCCTTCGAGCGCGTCCGGATCCTCGAGGGCGCGCCGCCGCCCGACCCCGGGGCCTGCGACGGCTGGCTGATCACGGGCTCGAAGCACGGCGTCTATGACGACCTGCCCTGGCTGCCCGGCTTGACCGAGCTGATCCTCGAAGCCTACGCGCGCCGGATCCCCGTGATCGGCGTCTGCTTCGGCCACCAGCTGCTCGCCCAGGCGCTCGGCGGCCGGGTCGAAAAGGCGGCGCAAGGGTGGGGGACCGGGCGTCACATTTATGACACGACGCCCGATCCCGCCTGGTTCGGGGCCCCGCCGCGCGCCCTCGCGCTCCACGCCTTTCACCAGGATCAGGTGGTCGCGCCGCCCGAGGACGCCCGGACGCTGGCGCGCTCGGCCTTCTGCCCCTACGCGGCGCTGGCCTTCGGCCCGTCGGGCGAAACCCGAGCGATCTCGATCCAAACCCATCCGGAGTTCGACGCCGAGTTCGAGCGCGACCTGATCCTCAGCCGCCGCGGCGAGGGCCTGCCCGAAACGGCGGCCGACGCGGCGCTCGAGACCCTCGGCCTGCCGGTCGACGACGCCTGGGTCGCCCAGTGGTTCGTCCGGTTCCTGCGCGCCGCCGCCGGCGAGACGCCGGCGCGCGGCTGATCGAGAGGGGCCGATCGAGGGGGCCTGATCGGAGGGGCCTGATCGAGGGGGCCTGCGGCGCGCGCGTCGAGCGCCCCAGAAGCCGCGCCGGCCGCGGGCCTAGCGCGCGGCCGCGGCGGTCAGCTTGCCGAGCGCGCCGGCCATCATTTTGACGTTCGGGTGATCCGCCGGCAGACTGTGCGCCGCGGCGAAGGCGGCCGGATCGCGGTACACCAGCCAGCTCTTGCCCTCGGCGTCCTCATAGGCGAGCACCCGCAGCGGCAGATCGAGCCCCGCCGTCCGCGCCGCCGCAATCGGGGCGGTGCCGATTTTTGGGTTGCCGAAAATCAAGACTTGGGTGGGCGCGAGGGTCTCGCCGATGGACTCGGCCCCGTTGGCGTGGTCGATCCGCGCGAACACCGTGGCGCCCGCCTTTTCGACGGCGGCGCTCAGCCGATCCAGCGTCTGTGCGGCGGGATAGGCGCTTTCGACCCGCACCAGGTCGTCCTGCGCGCGCGCCGGCGCGGCGACGGCGAAGACGGACAAAGCTGCGAACGCGCCGATCAAGGGGGAGAGAAACCGAAGCATGAGCGATCCTTCCAATAGCGTGACGGACGCCCCAAGCGCCCCGCCGCCGCAGCCGCCACAAGATCGAGACCGTTTAGCGGCGACCGCGATCGGCTTCACGGCGGTGTTATTATGGGCGTTGCTGGCGCTGTTCACCGTCGGCAGCGGCCAGACGCCGCCGTTCCAACTGGCGGCCCTCAGCTTCGCGGTCGGCGGCGTGATCGGCCTGCTCGACATGGCCAGACGCGGCGCGTCGCCTCTCGGCGCCTTCGCTCAGCCGATCCGGGTCTGGGCCCTCGGCGTGTTCGGCCTGTTCGGCTATCATTTTTGCTACTTCACCGCGCTGCGGAACGCGCCGGCGGCCGAGGCCAGCCTGATCGCCTATCTCTGGCCGCTACTGATCGTGCTGTTTTCGGGGCTGTTGCCGCGAGAGCGCCTGCGGGCCGGGCACGCCGGCGGCGCGTTGGTCGGCTTCGCGGGGGCGGCCGTCATCATTCTGGCCGGCGGCGACGCCGAGGCGCCCGCGGGCGGGGATCCGGCGATCGGCTTTGTCGCCGCAGGGGTCGGCGCGCTGCTTTGGGCCGGCTATTCGGTGCTGAACCGGGTGGCGGGCGCGGCCTCGACCGACGCGGTCGCCGGTTTTTGCCTGGCCGCGGCGGCCCTGAGCGCGGTCTGCCACGCGGCGCTCGAGACGACCGTCTGGCCCGAGAGCGCGCTCGAATGGGCCAGCGTGCTCGGGCTCGGCCTTGGTCCGGTCGGTCTGGCTTTCTACACCTGGGACTACGGCTGCAAGCGCGGCGACATCCAGTTGCTCGGCGTCTCGTCCTACGCCGCGCCTTTGCTGTCGACCGTGATCCTGATCGCCGCGGGCGTCGCGCCGGCCAGCCTGGCGCTGCTGGGGGGTGCCGGGCTGATCGTCGCCGGGTCGCTGTTGGCCGCGCGCGCCTCGTTCAGCGCCCATTCGACGCGCCGCCGGCCGGCGACGGTCTCCGAGTAACCCCGCCCGGCGCGCACGAAAACGCCCGGGGCGGGCCCCGGGCGTCGGTCTCGCGCGTCGCGTCGCCGCGACGCGGGCCTCAGGCGGCCGGACTTCAGGCGGCCCGACTTCAGGCGGCCCGACTTCGGGCTTTCTCGATTTGCTCTTTCAGCTTCAGTTTTTGTTTCTTGAGGGTTTTCACTTCGATGTCGTCGGAACCGGGGCGGCGTTGCTCGGTTGCGATGCGCGCGTCCAGCGCCTCATGCTTCCGCTTCAGCTGCTGCAGGTGCGACTCTAAGCTCATGCGGTGCCCTCCTTTTGCTGCGAGCCCCACTAGTCAAGCATCGCCGTCGCATCACTGTCACGAAGGAATTTTCTAAAGTTGAACGGAATGCATATGCGCACGCAGCGGTTGTTGATCGGGATCACGGGCGCGTCCGGCGCGATCTTGGGCGTTCGCGCGCTCGAAGCGGCGCGAGCGATCGGGGTCGAAACCCATCTGGTGATGACCAAGCCGGCGGAACTGACGATCGGTTATGAAACTGATCTGCACCCCAAGGACGTCGCGGCCCTGGCCGACGTGACCTACGGAATCTCGGATGTGGGCGCCGCCATCGCGTCGGGCAGTTTTCGGACCTTGGGCATGCTGGTGATCCCCTGCTCGATCAACACGGTCTCGGAGATCGCCTACGGGCTCGCCTCGAACCTGCTGACCCGCGCGGCCGACGTGGTTTTGAAAGAGCGTCGCCGCCTGGTGCTGATGGTCCGCGAAACGCCGCTGCACACCGGCCATTTGCGCGCGATGACACAGGCCAGCGAGATCGGGGCCGTGATCATGCCGCCCGCGCCCGCCTGGTACGCCGAGCCCAAAAGCCTAGAGGAGGTCGAGGTCCAGCTCGTCGCCCGGGCCTTCGACCAGTTCGGCCTGGACGCCCCGGACGCCAAGCGCTGGGGCGAGGATTTGGCCAAGGGCCGCCGCGGCGGCGGCCGGCGAAGCTGAGCGCGCGCCGAGGGGCGGGCGGGTCAGAACAGAAAGTCGTCGACCGACAACGCGGCGGCGTCCACGCCGCGCAGATCGACCTCGGTCCGCGGATCGATCCGCAACCGCGTCCCGTCGTCGAGCGCCGTCGCGTCCGCCAAGATCGCCGCGACCCCGTCGGCGTCGAGACCGCCGGTCACGCCCCGCAGGTCGATCCGATCCTCGCCGACGGCGAAGTCGAGGATAGTGTCGCGCTGGGCCGCGCCCGCGTCGCGGATCACGAACAGGTCGCGACCTTCGTTGCCGGCCAGCCGATCGTTCTGGGTTCCCCCGTCCAGCGTATCGTCGCCGAACCCGCCGATCAGCGTGTCCGCGCCGAAGCCGCCTTGCAGCAGGTCGTCGCCCCAGCCCGCCGACAGGCGGTCGAAGCCCGACTGCCCGCGCAACACGTCGTCGTCCTGGCGACCGATCAGCGTGTCGCCCTGGTCGCCGCCGGCCAGCGTGTCCGCGCCCTCAGCGCCGTCGATCAGATCGAACCCGGCGTTGCCGAGCGCGCGGTCGTCGCCGTTCTCGCCGGTCAGCGTGTCGTCGCCCTGGCCGCCATACATCAGGTCGTCTCCGGACCCGCCCGCCATCGCGTCGCCGCCGCCGCCGCCCGACAGCGTGTCCGCGCCCGCGTCGCCGATCAGCAGATCGGCGCCGTCGAGCCCGCGGATCTGGTCGGCCCCGCTGCCGCCGGCCACCACGTCGTCGCCGCCGCGGCCGATCAGCGTGTCCGCCCCGCCTGCGCCGCCGATCACGTCGCGCTGCGCCCCGCCCACAAGCCGATCGTTCGACGCGCCGCCCTGCTCGGCCGTCGCGAAGCGCGCGTCGACGCGCTCGGCGGCGAGCGCTTGCTCGAACAGCTGCTCCTGGCCGGGCTGGGTCACGTGGAAGTCGTCGATGAAGGCGTAGCTCGACAGATCGTCGAGCGTGGCGTCGCCCGCGGCCAGATCGTCCACGAACGACGCGGCCAGCAGGTCCGGGTCGAGACCGAAGGCCTCAGGATCCGCGACCACAACGCCGCCGTCCGGCGCGAAGACGTAGAATTCGGCGTCGGGCGCAGTCTCGGCGAGCGCCGCGACCTCGTCGAACAGGCGCGCGTTGACGGCGTCGACGACCGGCTGAACCGCCGCGACCGAGGCCTCGACGTCGCCGTCGAAGCGCTTGCGCGACACGTTCGGAGCGACCCCCGCGTTCGGCGCGCCGGCGACCAAAAAGTTCCGCGCGCCGACGTCGAGCAGCGCCTCGAGGCCGTCGCGATAGGCGTCGGCGATCGAGGCCGCGAGCGCGTCGACCTCTTCGGGCGGGAACTCGAAGTCCGGGAAATCGTCGATGAAGCTGAATTGGTCATTGCCGCCGAACGCCAACAGGAACAGCGCGTCCGCCGGCGCGGCCCCGTCGGCGCGCTCTTGCGCGTCGACATATTGATCGACCTGCGCGGCCAGATCCGAGGCGACCAGCTCGTCGATCACATCGATCCCGAAATCGGGAATCTCCGGCAGCCCCTCAAGCGCGCCGCCGGTCAGCGCAGTCGAGCCGCCCAGCGCGAAGTTCACCCCGTTCGCCGACAGCCCCGATCCGTTCAGCTCGATAATCGCGTCGTCGAGCACGTCGATGATGGTCGGATACGACAAAGGCGCGGTGCCGGTGATCTCGGCGTAGAGACGATCGCCGAAATTGGGGCCGTCCGAGAACCGGTCCTCGACATAGCCTTGGCTGCTCGGCGTGATGTCGTCCACCGCGTCGAACGGCAGCACATCGTTGATCAAATCGACGAACCCGCCGGCGAGCCCGCTGTCGAGCAGACTGTCCCCAAAACTAAAGAGCGACGAATACTCGGAAAGATCGATCCGCGCGGCCACGAAGGCGTCGACATCGAGCGCCGGATCGGTCTCGGTCAGAGCGCCGGCGCGCGCGCCGATTTCGGCCGCGAAGGCGGCGGCTTCTTCTGGGGTCATCGATCGGTCCTCCCGCGCCAGGCGTCTGTTCCGGGAATTGTTCCGGGCCGCAGCGGCCCTGCAAAAACCGCGCTGCGCTTCTGCTACGCCGCTGCGCGACGGATCGGCCGGCGCGCGGCGTCACGAAATTGTGAAAGCCCGGTCCCGGCGGCCGCAATCGCTCTCGGTCAGGCGCGCGCCCCCCGAGGCAGCGCCGCTTCGACCAGGCGGCACCAATAGGCGACGCCATAGGGCGCGGTCGCGTCGTTGAAGTCGTATTTCGTGTTGTGCAGCGCCGCCGTGTCGCCATTGCCGCAAAACACGAAGCATCCGGGCTTTTCCTGCGCCATATAGGCGAAATCTTCGGCCCCGAGCGTGGGCGGCGGCGTCAGATACAGGTTGTCCGGCCCGGCGAGGTCTTTCAGGACCTCGACCGCGAAGCGCGTGGTCTCGGGCGCGTTCACGGTCGGCGGGTAGGTGACCGGAGAGCGCCAGCACTCGGCCCCCATGTCGAACAGCGCCGCCGTCTGCGCCGCCATCTCTCGGACGCCGGCGTGCAGCGCCTCGTGAACCGGCTCGGAGAAGCTGCGGATCGTGCCCGAGATGTCGACCCGCTCGGGGATCACGTTGAAGGCGGACCCGCCGTGGAAGGTGGTGACGGAAACGACGGCGGGCTCTAGCGGATCGGTGCGGCGCGACACCAGGGTCTGGAGCGCGGTCACGAGATGGGCGCCCGCGACGATCGGGTCGCGCGCCTTGTCGGGCTTGGCCGCATGGCCGCCGCGTCCGATCAAGGCGACCCGAAACTCGTCGGCCGAGGCCAGCATCGGACCTTCACGCACCGCGAACTGGCCGACCGGCAGGCCCGGCCAGTTGTGCATGCCGAACACGGCGCGGCAGGGGAAGCGATCGAACAAACCGTCTTCGATCATCGCCTTCGCACCGGCCCCGCCTTCTTCGGCCGGCTGGAAGCAAAAATAGACGGTTCCGTCGAAAGCGCGGGTTTCGGCGAGCCGCTTCGCCGCGCCCAGCAGCATCGCCATATGCCCGTCATGGCCGCAGGCGTGCATCTTACCCGGCGCGCTCGAGGCGTAATCGAGCCCCGTCTCCTCGGTCATCGGCAAGGCGTCCATATCGGCGCGCAGCAGGATCGCCCGCCCCTCGCCCGCGGTCGCCCCGTCGCCCGCGTGCAGCACGCCCACCACGCCCGTGCCGCCGATCCCGGTCTCGACCCGGTCCAGCCCGAACGCGCGGAGTTTTTCGGCGACGACCCCGGCGGTTCGGCTCTCTTCATAGCCGAGCTCGGGGTGACGATGGAAATCTCGGCGCCAGGCCTCGAGCTCCGGCGCGAGCGCGGCGACCCCGCTCGGCGTCGCATAAGGCGTCAGCGGGCGGGGCGAGGGCGTGCGCACGCCGGCGGCGGTGCTCATGGGCGCGGTCCTTGGTCTTGCGGGCGGCGACTTACACTCGGATCGGCCGTCGGAATGTCAAGGGCGGCCCCGTCGCGCAGGATCGCGACGGCGTCGGGCGTGTAGCCCTCGCCGGCGGCCGGATGCGCCACGATCCCCGGGGCGAGCGCGAACGGGCCGCGGCTTTCTTTGATCGCGCGCGCCACCACGCGCCGGGCCGGTCGGCCGGGTCGGGGCCAGATCGGGATCAGGCGGATGTCGCCGGCGCGGCCGGACAGCGCCGACAGAATGTCGGGCGCCCGCTCGGCGCGGTGGATCAAGGTGATCGAGCCGAACGGCTTCAGGCGCCGCAGGCAGGCGTCGATCCAGACGTCCAGCCCGACGGTCTCGCGGTGCGCGGCGTCGCGACCGGCGTCGGGCGACGCCGGTCCTGTCCGCGCCGAATGGAAGGGCGGGTTGCTGATCACATGGTCGAAACGCTCCGACCGCAGCGCAGCCGGCGGACGCGCGGCGTCGCCCACGAAGACGCGCCAGTCGGCCCCGTTGCGCGCGGCGTTGCGCTCGGACAGGCGGGCGTAGGCCGGCTGCAGCTCGAGCCCGGCGAGCGCCAGCCCCGGAACCCGCGCCGCCAGACACAGCGCCGCCGCGCCGGCCCCCGAGCCCATGTCGAGCACGCTGTCGCCCGAGCGCGCCGGGCAGGCGGCCGCCAGCCACACCGGGTCGGTCGCCGCCCGATAGCCGCTCGCCGGCTGCAGCAGACGCGCGCGGCCGTCGAGAAAAGCGTCCTCGGTGAGGGGCCCGAGCTCCGGATCGGGATCGGGATCAGGATCGGGATCGGGATCGGGCGCGCGGCTGAGATCGCCGGTGGAACCGCGGTCGCCGACGGGCGGCGCGGCGCGCGGGGGCGCGCTCATCCCGGCCCCGGCTCGAGATCGACGCCGTTGTCGCGCAAGATCCGGCGCGCCTCGTCCGCCTGATCGCGCCGACACATCACGCGACGCGGCAAAACGCCGATCGAGCCGTCGAGCACGCTCATATGGACGTCCAAAACCACCGCCTCTATATCCTCGCCGGCCAAGAGCGCCGTCGCGAACGACAGCAAGACCGGATCGTTGGAGCGGAACAGCTCTTCCATCGAGGCCGGATCCTTTCATCGCGTCGCGGCGGGCGGGAGCGAAGAAACATTCGCGCAAAGCGGCGGGCCGGCGCAAGCGGCGCCGACCGGCCGATCGGCGCGACCCAACACCGACGGAGAAGCCCGTGCCAGACGGCGTGCAGGAGCGGCCGACAGCGCGACCCGAGACCGGGGCGGCGGCGGACGCGGCGCTCAAGGGCGCGTTCGATCGGCTCCAAGCGCTCGTCGCCGACGACATGACGGCCGTCAACGCGATGATCCGCGAGCGCATGCGCTCGGACGCGGCGCCGATGATCCCGGAGCTCGCCGCCCATCTGATCGAGGCCGGCGGCAAGCGGCTGCGCCCGATCCTCACCCTCGCGGCCGCCCGGCTCTGCGGGTATCAGGGCGCGCATCATGTCCGCTTGGCCGCCACGGTCGAGTTCATCCACACCGCGACGCTGCTGCACGACGACGTGGTCGACGAAAGCGCGCGCCGGCGGGGCAAGGCCTCGGCGAACATTCTGTGGGGCAACAAGCCTTGCGTGTTGGTCGGCGATTATCTGTTCAGCCGATCGTTCCAATTGATGGTCGAAACCGGCTCGCTGCGCGTTCTCGAGATCTTGTCCGAGGCCTCGGCGGTGATCGCCGAGGGCGAGGTGCTGCAGCTGTCCTCGGCGAACACGCTGGCCGAAGACGACCGCGTCTACATGCAGGTGATCCGGGCGAAGACCGCCGCGCTGTTCGGGGCCGCGGCCCGGGTGGGCGCCGTGATCGCGGACGCGCCGGCCGAGCAGGAGCGCGCGTTGACGCGGTTCGGCGACGCGCTCGGCGTGGCGTTTCAGCTGGCGGACGACGCGCTCGACTATGGCGGCAGCTCGGCGTCGCTCGGCAAGAACACCGGGGACGATTTTCGCGAAGGCAAGGCGACCTTGCCGGTCCTGACGGCCTTTGCGCGGGGCGACGCGGCCGAGCGCGACTTTTGGCGGCGCGTGATCGAAAAGCGCGACCAGCAAGAGGGCGATCTGGACGCGGCGCGCGCGCTGATCGAGCGCCGGGGCGGCTTGCGCGAGACGCTCGGCCGCGCCGAAGCCGAGGCGCAGTCGGCAGTCGAGGCGCTGTCGCTGTTCCCGCCCTCGCCGCTCCGCGACGCGCTGTCGGCGGTGACGGCCTATGTGGTGGCGCGCGCGTCGTGACCCGGGGCGGGCGGCCCGACGTCGCCCCGCCCTGTCGAGGTTCGCCCCGGCGGCTCGGACGGCGCGAGCCCACCCGCGACGCCGGGCCGCCCGCCCGCCTGAGCGCGGCGCTCAGACCGGTCGCGACGCCGCCGCGGCCCCGAGCCCGATCAGACCCGCTCCGCCGCAGCGATTGATCAAGCGGCGGGTCTCAGGTCGGCGCAACCGCGCCCCGAGCCGCGCCGCCGCCAGGGCGTAGAGCGCGGCGTTGGCCGCCGCCAGCCCGACGAAGGTCGCCGCGAGCGCCGCGCCCTGGGGGCCGAGCGGCGCGGACGCGTCGAGGAACTGAGGCAGGAACGCCACGAAGAACAGCAGGCTTTTCGGGTTGGTCGCGGTCACCGCGAAGGCGTGCAGCGCCATGCTCGGCCCCGACGCGCGCCGCGCCGCGCGGTCGGACGGCGGCGCGACCGGCGCCCGCCAGAGCTGCACGCCGAGATAGACCAGATAGAGGGCCCCGACCCAACGCAGGACCTCGAACGCCGCCGACCCGCCGGACAACAGCGCGCTCATGCCGAGGAGCGCCGCGGTGATGGCGGTGAGATCGCCGAGCGCCACGCCCAGGACCGTCCAGAGCGCGGCGCTTCGCCCCGCCGAGAGCGCGTAGGCCGCGACCAGCAGCACGGTTGGACCGGGGATCGCCAGCACCACCAGCGACGCGCCGACGAAAGCCGTCCAGGTTTGCGGATCCATCGACACGTCCTCTCGCCTCGCCGCGGCGCGCGCTCGGCCGCCGTCTGTTTCGCCGAGCGCGGATATCGCCGGTCGGGTCGACCCGCAAGGCCTCGGCTCCGGCGGCCGGGCGCGCGAACCGGATCTCAGGGCGCCGCGCCGGCCGCGTCGTCGAGCGCGGCCGCGGCGACCCACCAGCCCGGGCGGGCGCGCCGAACGGCGGCGGCGGCGGTTTCCGCTTCGGCTTGGTCGCCGAACAGGCCGAAGCAGGTCGCCCCGCTGCCGGACATTCGGGCCAGGCGACACCCGGGGGCCGACTCGAGCGCCGCGCGCGCCTCGGCGATCGCCGGCACGAGCCGGGTCGCAGCCTGTTCAAGGTCGTTCCGGGTTTCGCGGAGCCAGCCGACCAGCGCGCCGAGATCGTCGAAGCGGCCCGGCGCCGCCGGCGGCCGCGGGTTCTCGCGCGTCGTCAGAGCCGCGAACACCGCCGGCGTGGGCGTCGGCGCGCCCGGGTTGACCAGCGCGACGGCGCAGGGGGGCAAACGCGGCGCGTCGGACAGGCGGTCGCCGATCCCCCGCATCCAAGAGGCGCTCGAGCGCAGGCAGACCGGCGTGTCGGCCCCGAGCCGGAGCGCGAGCGCCTCGAGCGCGTCGCGAGGCGGCGGTCGTCGCCAGAGCCGCTGCAAGGCCCGCAAGGTCGCGGCCGCGTCGGCCGAGCCGCCGCCGATCCCGCTGGCCACCGGCAGCGACTTCGTCAGTCGGATCGCGGCCCCAAGGCGCGGCGGGGCCCCCCCCCCCCCAACACACCGCCCCCCCCGCCGCCGCGGCACGGC
>CAZBIG010000071.1:0-10473 GCA_964491865.1 uncultured Neomegalonema sp.
GAGCGCCGCCGCGTCCCTGGCCGCCGCCGCGCTGTCGGCCAAGCCGAGCGGCGGGGTGGCCGTCGCGGCCAGCGCGCCGGCGCCGATCGTCGACGAAAGCCTGCCCTCGGCCGCCCGGTCGGGCGGCGTCGGCTATACGGTCCGCGAGCTCACGAGCGGGGTCGTGCTCGAACGGCGCGACGACGCCGAGCCCTATATTCCCGCGTCGTTGGCGAAGATCCCGACCGCGCTTTACGCGCTCGACGCGCTCGGCGCGGACCACCGCTTCGAAACCCGGCTGCACGCGGTCGGACCGGTCGAAAACGGCGTGCTGCGGGGGGATCTGATCCTGGTCGGGTCGGGCGACCCCACGCTCGACACCGCGGATCTGGCCGCGCTGGCGCAAGCTGTCGCGTCCGCGGGGATCGAGCGCGTGGCCGGGCGCTTCCTTTACGACGCCGGCGCCCTGCCGACCGAGGCTCAAATCGAGCCCGGGCAACCGGTCCACGCCGCCTATAACCCGTCGATCAGCGGGCTGAACCTCAATTTCAACCGCGTCCTGATGCGGTGGGAGCGTCTCGAGGGCGACACCTACGAGCTGACCCTCCTGTCGCACGCCAAGGGCTGGTCGACGACGGCGCTCAATGTGGCGGGCGGGCTGCTGGGCCCCGAAGAGGGCCGCATCTTCCGCCACCGCACCGCCGCCGACGGCGACGAGCGCTGGGAGGTGTCGCCCAAGGTGCTCGGACGGCGCGGCAGCCGGTGGTTCCCGGTTCAGGCTCCGGGGCGCTACGCCGCGGTGTCGCTGCGCACGGTCGCCGACGAAATCGGTCTCGCGCTGCCCGAGCCGCTGCCGGGGGCCGCGCCCGCCGGCGCTCGGGTGGTGGCGACCCATCGGAGCAAGCCGCTGGTCGAGATCGTGCGCGGCATGCTGAAGTTTTCGACCAATCTGACCGCCGAGGCGGTCGGGCTCGCCGCGAGCAAAACCAGCGCGACCGAGCCCCTCACCCTGCGTCGCTCGGCCGAGCGCATGAACGGCTGGCTCGCCGCGCGCTTCGGCGCGACCCCCGAGGCGGCCATGTTCGCCAACCATTCCGGCCTGTCCTCAGCCTCGCGCGCGACCCCCGAAGCGCTCTCGGCGATGATTGTCTCGGCCGCGCAGGCGGATCCGAACTTTGTCGAGCTGCTGCCCGAGCACCGGACCAAAGGCGTCGAGAACGCGCTGGTGCGGGCGAAGACGGGCACGATGTTCTACGGGCGCGGTCTGGCGGGCGTGCTGCTGTGCGACAGCGGCGGGCGGCTCGCCTTCAGCTTCATGCACTCCGACGTGGCGCAGCGCGAAAAGCTCGACCGGTCGATGGACCCTGAGTCGACCTTCGTGCCGCGGGACGCCCGGCTGTGGCTCGCGCGCGCGCGCCGGATCGAAGAAGCGCTTCTGACGCGGTGGAGCGGCCGCTACTGCGGCTGACCCGCTGACCCGCTGACCCGCTGACCCGCCTGCGCGCGAGCGCCCGGGCGGGCGGGAGGTCAGGGCCGCAGCCGGCGGACCCGCGCCGCGCGTTCCAACGCCGCCGACGCCAGGCGGTCGAGATCGAAGCGGTGGCGCACCAGTTCGAGCAGCCGCGCCTCCTCTTGGGCGATCGTGCCGTCCGCGGCGGCCACGTCGCAGGCCAAAGCGTACGCGGTCTCGCGCAAATGATCGGGCAAGGCCGCGCGGGCCATGCCGAGCAGCGTGTCCAACCCGTCCTCGGCTTGCAGCAGGTCGACGACCGCCTCGCTGACCACCGTGATCCGGTCTCGGTCATAGCCGTCGAAGGCCGGCAGCATCTCGACGATCGCGCCGATTTCCCGCAGTTCGCGGTCGGACATGTCTCGATCCGCCGCCGACATGACCATCATGATGGAAAGCAGGGCGTCCTGCGGGCTCATGGCGCTGATCATCGCGTTCTCCGAAGGGGCGGCCGCGGCTCGGCGCCGCTCGCGCGCGACCATGCCCGGGCGTGGCGGCCCTGGCAACTCGCGCCGAGGCCGACGGCGCGGCCGCCCATCACGCGCCCGCCCATCACGCGCCCGCCCATCGCGCGCCCGCCCATGAGTTGACGCGCCGGCGACCGCCCCCTAGGCCTCGCAGCGGTCGCCGGCGTCGCCGGCGTCAAAGACGGGGCGGGACCCCGGCCAACAGAGGCGCGCAACGGCGCGGGCGAGCGGGATGGCGGACGCAGGCGAGATTATCGAGACTGTCGAGACCGATCGAGAGACGTTGCGCGCAGCCGCGCAGAACGCGAAGGCCTGGCCGTTCGAAGAGGCGCGGCGCCTGCTGAAGCGGTTCGAAAAAGCGCCGCCCGCGAAGGGCTACGTGCTGTTCGAGACCGGCTACGGTCCGTCGGGCCTGCCGCATATCGGCACCTTCGGCGAGGTGTTCCGGACCACGATGGTGCGCCGCGCCTTCGAGGCCCTGTCGGACTTGCCGACCAAGCTGATCGCCTTCTCGGACGATATGGACGGCTTTCGTAAAGTGCCGACCAATCTGCCGAACCAGGAGATGCTGGGGCGCCATCTCGGCCTGCCGCTGACCAGCGTGCCCGACCCGTTCGACGAGCATCAAAGCTTCGCGCATCACAACAACGCCCGGCTGCGGGCGTTTCTCGACCAGTTCGGCTTCGACTATGAATTCCTGTCGTCCACCGAGGTGTACCGCTCGGGCCGGTTCGACCCGATGCTGCGGCGCATGCTCGAGCGTTTCGACGCGGTGATGAAGGTCATGTTGCCGACGCTCGGGCCGGAGCGGCGGGCGACCTATTCGCCCTTCCTGCCGATCAGCCCCGTGACCGGCCGTGTGCTCCAGGTCCCGACGCTCGAACGTGATCCCGCCGCCGGCACCATCGTGTTCGAGGCGGAGGACGGCAAGAAATACGAAGTCCCGGTCACGGGCGGTCACGTGAAGATCCAGTGGAAACCCGACTGGGCTTTGCGGTGGGCCGCGCTCGAGGTCGATTACGAGATGGCCGGCAAAGACCTTATCGACAGCGTGACGCAGTCGTCGAAGATCTGCAAGGCGCTCGACGTGCCGCCGCCCGAGGGCTTTAATTACGAGCTGTTTCTCGACGAGAATGGCGAAAAGATTTCAAAGTCCAAGGGGAACGGGCTGTCGCTCGAAGACTGGCTCGCCTATGGCCCCGAAGACAGTCTGTCGCTGTTTATGTTTCAAAAACCAAAAACGGCGAAACGCCTGTTTTTTGACGTGATCCCTAAGGCGGTCGACGAGCACCAGCAGTTTTTGCGCGCCTATCCAGAGCAGGAGCTGGCCGAGCGTCTCGAGAACCCGGCCTGGCATATCCACCAGGGGCGTCCGCCGAAGCCGGATCTCGACGTGCCGTTCGCGATGCTGCTGAACCTCGCCTCGGCGGCTTCCGCCGAAGACCCGGCCGTGCTGTGGGGCTTTATTCGCAAATACGCGCCCGACGCCACGCCCGACAGCCGCCCGGGGCTCGACGCGGCGGCCCATTTCGCGGTGCGCTACTATCAAGAGCGGGTGAAGCCCGAGAAGAAGTACCGGGCCCCGACCGAGCTCGAGCGCGCCGCCCTGCGCGATCTGGCGGATCGGCTGCGCGACTACGCCGGCGAGACCGACGCCGAAGCGCTGCAGTCGTTGGTCTACGCGGTCGGCAAAGAGCACCCCTTCGAAAATCTCCGGGACTGGTTCCGGGCGATCTATGAAGTGCTTCTCGGCGCAAGCCAGGGGCCCCGGTTCGGCGGCTTCATCGCGCTTTACGGCGTGCCGGAAACGGCGGCGCTGATCGATGACGGGCTCGCCGGGCGGCTCGCCGCCGCGTGACGCCGGCGGCCGGTCGATGGATCTCGAAACCTATCTCCGGCTCGACGCCACGGCGCTGGCCAAGCTGACGCGCGCCGGCGCGGTGCGGGCCCGAACCCTGGTCGAATTGGCGGTCGCGCGGATCGAGGCGCTCGACGGGCCCATCAACGCGGTGACCTCGCGACGGGTCGAGGCGGCGCTGGCCGAGGCCGAGGCGCTCGATCGCGGCCCCCGCCCCGTCGGGGTCTTCGCCGGCGCGCCTTTTTTGATCAAAGATCTGGCCTACTGGACCGGCGGACCCTGCACTTTCGGCTGCCGGCAGTTCGCGCGCTACCGGGTCGGAGCCAACGAGCCGAGCGTCGCCGCGGCGCTGGCCACGGGGGTGATCCCGCTCGGGCGCACGAGCTCGGGCGAGTTCGGCTTGCTGGCGACGTGCGAGGCGCTGCTGTTCGGTCCGACCCGGAACCCTTGGGACTTGTCGCGCAGCGTCGGCGGTTCGAGCGGCGGGTCGGCGGCGGCCGTCGCCGCGGGGTACGCGCCGATGGCCTTCGGCGGAGACGGCGGCGGGTCGCTTCGAATCCCGGCGTCCGCCTGCGGCGTCGTCGGCTTCAAACCGTCCCGCGGGCGCTGCCCCGCCCCCGATCGCGACACGCCGGGCGATCTGAGCGTGCACTTCACCCTGACCCGGTCCGTGCGCGACGCGGCGCGCATGCTCGCCGCGGTCGAGCGCGACCCGCCGGACGGCCCGATGCAACGCGCGGGCTTCGTCGCCGGGCCGTTGCGCCGGCGTCTGCGCATCGGCGTGCAGCGCGTGGCGATCACCGGCCAGGGGCCCGACCCCGAGGTCGCCGCGGCGCTGGATCAGGCCGTGCGCCTGTGCGGGGATCTCGGCCACGAACTGGTCGAGATCTCGCCGCTGGCCACCGGCGACGAGCCCGTCGAGCGCTTCCTGGCCTATTGGTCGGCGGTCCCGGCCCGGATCGAGCGGATGCTGTTCTTCATCCGCGTCATCACCCGGCGCTGGTTGCCGCTTGACGAGGCGTTCGAGCCCTGGACCCGCGGGCTCGCCGACTGGCACCGCCGCGCGGCGGAGAAGGATCCCGCGCTGATTGAAGCTGCGGACGCTTACTTCGCGGCGATCGCTCAGCGCGTGCGCGAGCTGCATCGGCGGATCGACGTGGTGCTGTCGCCTGTCACCCGCACGGCCGCGCCGTTGATCGGCGAGCAAGCCCCGACCGTGCCGTTCGAGACCCTGATGGCGCGGACGGTCGTCCAGGTGGGCTACACGCCGTTGCTAAACGCGGTCGGCGCGCCGGCGATCTCGTTGCCGCTGTTCGTCACGCCCGACGGACGCCCGATCGGCGTCCAGTTCGCCGGCGCGCCCGGGGGCGACGCGACCCTGATCGGCCTCGCCTATGAGCTGGAGGCGGCCGCGCCGTGGGAGCCGCGCTACGCCGCGCGTCGTCTGGCGCTGCGCCCTAACGCCGGTTTCGCGGGCGCACCAGTGGCTCTCCGCGCACCGACCAATTCTTGAAAGCATCTCGCGTCGACCTCAATATCTGGGGCAGCGCCCGTTAGAGGCGTGCTGATATTGAGGCGAAAATGGCGAGCAGTGTTTTCGCGCGCGGGCGGCGCGCGGCGGTTTTGGCGTGCGCGTTGGCGACCGGCGCGATGTCGGCGGGCGTCGGCGGCGCGGCGGCGTCCGAGAAGACCGTTGCGGTGGTGCGCGTGATCGACGGCGACACCTTCGTGGTGTCGGGCGGCGAACGGATCCGGGTGCGCAATTTCGATACGCCCGAGTTGAGGCGCTACGACTGTCTCGAGGAGAAACAGGCGGCCCAGGCGGCGCGGCGCGCGGCCCGGCGGCTGTTGTCGGGGCGCCGGGTGACGCTGAGCATCGCGGGGCGCGACCGGTATCGTCGCACGGTGGCCGACGTCGCGGTGCATCAGGGCCCCCGCGCGGCGGATTTCGTCGCGCTCATGACCGCGCGCGGGCATGGCAAGCGGTGGCGATACGGGCGCGAGCCGCAGCCTGACTGGTGCCCGGCCGGGTGAGAGACCGCGTAGGCGGCCGCGGAAACAGCCGGGTCGGGGGCCTCGCCGCGCCGGCCGACGGCCCCATGTGCTGCTGGGTGGGGATCGCGAAAGGAGAAGTCGATGCGTCGTTCGCTCGCGTTCAAAGCGCTTTTGGTCGCCGCCGCCCTGTCGTTCGCGCCGGCGCCCCCGGCGGTCGCAGACCCCGCCGCCGACAGCCGCGCCGTCATCGAGCGGCAACTCGACGCTTTTCAGCGCGATGATTGGGCCGAAGCGTTCGCCTTCGCCAGCCCGAGCATCCAGCGCCAGTTCCAGAACCCCGAGCGGTTCTCCGAAATGGTGCGGGGCGGCTATCCGATGGTGTGGCGGCCGGCGGATGTGGCGTTCCTCGACGCCGAGCGGCGCGGCGCGGCCCTGATCCAGCGGCTCCGTCTGACCGACGCCGCCGGGATCGCCTACATCGCCCGCTACCAGATGGTCGAGATCGACGGAGCCTGGCGGATCGCGGGCGTGTTCATCGAACGGGCGCCGGACGTCGGCGCCTGAACCGGTCTCAGCCGGCGGTGGGTTTGCCCCAGAAATCGCGGGACTGCCGCTGGCGCAGGATCAGCGCCTGCACGTCCGGCGACGCGCCCTGGATCAGCTTTGCGCGCAGCCAGGCCGAGAAATTGTCCATCACGATCACGACCAGGATGATGAGCACGATGATGTACATCGAGTTCTCCCAATCCTGACCGGTGCGCATGGCGTCGGCGAGCTTCAGACCGATGCCGCCGGCCCCGAGAATGCCGATGATCGTCGCGCCGCGGGTGTTGGACTCGAGGAAGTAAAGACCCTGGCTGACGAACACGGGCAGGATCTGCGGCACCACGCCGAACCAGTTGCGCTGGATCGCCCCGGCGCCGACCGAGCGGACGCCCTCGATTTGCTTCTTCTCCGCGTTTTCAATCGCCTCGGAGTAGAGCTTTCCAAGCGTGCCGGTGTCGGTCAGGAAAATCGCCAACGCGCCGGACAGCGGACCGGGGCCCAGGCCGCGGATCAGGATCAAGCTCCAGATCAGCATGTCGACCGCGCGCAGGAAGTCGAAAGTCTTCTTGGTCAGAAACCGCAGCGGCGCGATCGGATTGACGTTGCGCGCCGCGACGAAGGCGAGCGGCAAGCCGAGCATCGACGCCAACATGGTGCCGAGCAACGCCATCAGCACCGTCAGCCCGAGCGCCGCATAGACCTCGCCATGCTGCCACTCTTGGTTCGACAGAAAGCCGTCGAGCACATAGCCGAGATTGGATTGCTCGGGCGTCTGGTCGGCGGCCATCGGCTGGTCCGCAAACACGCCCGACCAGATCTCGCTGAAGCTTCGGCCGTTCAGCGGATGGTTGAAATCAAACCAGAAATTCTCCCAACCAAAGAAGATCCGGGCCACTTCGAACTTGGTCGACGTGATCCGCAGCCGGGCCTCGTCGCCGAACAGCGCCACGACGCGGCGGCCGTCGGCGTCGACCCAGCCTTGACCGCCCGAGACCAGCTGCGGCGCCGACCGGTCGCCGTTCGACATGCGGATCTCGGCGGTTTCGCCGGCGGCGTTTGTGAGCGTCGCCCGGCCTGGCGTCACCTCGACAACCCCCGCGGGGCCGAGATCGATCCGGTGGCCGCCCGGCGTCTTGACGATCCACTCCGGCAACGGATCGAAGAGCGCGCGCCGGTCGTTTTCGAGGGTGGCGATCAGATCGGCGTTCGGCTCTCGAAGATCGAGCTGCGCCTGAATCTTGTAGGTGTAGATGTCCTTCGTCGCGAGCTCGAACCGTTGCGGATCATAGCGGTCGAGCACGCGGCTGACGTCGAACTCCCACCACAGGGCCGCGCCGTAGACCAGGAACAGCGCGAACAGGCCGGCGACCCAAAGCCGAAGCCGCAGGTAGCCGCGGGTCTCGGCCGGGTAGCGCGCTTCGATCGCGCTGATTTCTTCCGACGTCATCGCCATGGGACGGATCCTCCTGCGAACGGCGCGCGGCTCAGTGGCCGCCCGACCCGATCAAGCGCCGGCGCATCACGGCCGAGATGTAGTCGATTGTGAAAATCGTGACGATCAACATGAACAAGATCGACGCGATGTCGGGCCCGTACTTGACGTCGACGACCACTTTCAGAGCTTGACCAAGACCGCCGGCCCCGACGAAGCCCAAAATCGCCGAGGCGCGCACATTGATTTCGAGGCGCAGCAGCGTGTAGCTCAGAAAGTTAGGCAAAACCTGCGGCGCGATGCCGAACCAGATGCGCTGCGTCCAGTTGGCGCCGCTGGCGCGCAGGCCTTCGACCGGTTTCATATCGGCGTTCTCGACCACCTCTGAGAACAGCTTCCCGAGCGCCCCGATGGTGTGAAACACGATCGCGATCACGCCCACCACCGCGTTCTGCCCGATCAGATAAATCAGAAACAGCGCGACGATGATTTCGGGAAAGGCGCGGGTGACGTCGAGCAGGCGCCGCACGGGCCACCGAACCCAGCGCAGCGGCATGGTGTTCGCGCTTGCGAGAAAACAGAGCGCGAAGGCGATCACAAAAGAGATAATGGTCGAGATGATCGCGATGTTGATCGTCTCGATCAGCAAATAGATGTAGGGCGTCCGCAGCGCAGGGTGCGACGGCGAGGTGAAAGGCAGGCTAAGCCAGCTCCAGCCGGCCTGGATCGCCTCGTAGATCATCTCGATCGGGTAATCGAGCAGGAACGGCCAGCGGTTCCAGAAGCTGCCGGCGTTCGCCGCGTCGACCGTGGCCAGCCCCCAGAACAGAACCGCGAGCGACAGGATCACCAGCGAAAAGCTGTAGAGCTTCCGGCGCCGCTCGGCGGCCTCGTAGGCCATGGCGATCTGGTCGGTCTGAAGCGTCTCGCTGCTCATCGGATCGTCCTGTGAAGCGGCTCGCGAGAGGAGGGCGTCGCCGAAACGGCGGCGGCGCGCGCGCCAGGAAAGAATAGCGGACAGAGAAAAGGCCGGGCGGAGCCGCCCGGCCTTCGCTGAGAGCGATTAGCTGCCCAGCTGCTTCTTGCGCATGTCGACGACGCCTTCCCAGAACGAGTGGTCTTTCTCGACCAGACGGTTCAGCGCGCCGCCTTCAACTTTCGACAAGCACTCCGGATCGTCCTCGTGGAACGACAGCAGCGACGCCTTGACCTTGTCCTTGACATCTTGCGGCAGCGACTTGCGCACCACGGTCGGGCCGTTCGGGATGATCGGCGAGGTCCAGATGATCCGGATGTCCGACATGTCGAGAAGGCCCTTGTCGACCATCTTGCGCAGGTTGCCGTTCGAGAAGCCGGCGTCGTAGTCGCCGACGTTCGAGGTCCAGGTCACCGCGCCGTCGACTTCGCCGTTCAGCACCGCGAGAACGCCCTGCTCGTGGCCGCCGGCGAACTTGGTCTCGCCGAAATGGCCTTCGAGCTCATAGCCCTGCTGCGGCAGGAACGTCGCCGGCACCAAGAAGCCCGAGGTCGAGTTCGGGTCGGCGAAGCCGAGCGACTTGCCCTTCATGTCGTCGACCGACTGGATGTCGCTGTCGGCCTTCACGACCATCACCGAGTAGTAGCCGATCGAACCGTCGGTCTGCTCCTTGGTCACCAGCGGCTCAACCGCTTCCGGCGCGTCGAGATAGACGCCGGCGTAGCCCGCCGAGCCGAGGTCGGCGTAGTCGAGCGTGCCGCCCTTCAGACCTTCCAGAACGCCCGCATAGTCGGCGGCCGGGAACAGCTTCACGGGCACGCCGAGCAGCTCTTCGTAGCGCTGCACCAGGCACTCGTTGTTGCGGATGCGGTCGGCTTCGTTCTCGCCGCCCAGCAGGCCGATGCGGAACTCGGTGATCTCTTCGGCGTGCGCGACGCCGGTCATCAGCGCGGCGGCGGTGGCCGCGGCGGTGACGAGGTTGACAAACTTCATCAGTACTCTCCCTCTCTTCCCACGGCGCTCCGCCCTGTGGACGGCGCGCCTGTCGAGAGGAGACCGGCCGCGCCGATCCCCTCCAACCCCTGGTCGCCCAAGCGCTTAGGCGCTCGCGGCGATCGGCGCGGCCGCCCCCTGGCCGGCGCCTTTGTGCAGCCCGTCGGCGGTCAGACTGGTCGAGGTCGCCGCCTCGTTGAACTCGTCCCCGGCCCCGTAGATCTCGCGGGTTTTCTCGAGCGTGAGTTCAGAGGGCGCGCCGTCGAACACGACTTCGCCGGCGCGCATGCCGATCACGCGGTCGCAATAGGTGCGCGCGGTGTCGAGCGTGTGCAGGTTGCAGATGACCGTCATGCGGTCGCGGTCGCGGATCTCGCGGAGCGCCGTCATCACGATCTCGGCGTTCAGCGGGTCGAGCGAGGCGATCGGCTCGTCGGCCAGGATCATCTTCGGCCGCTGCATCAGCGCGCGGGCGATGGCGACGCGCTGCTGCTGCCCGCCCGAAAGCTGCTCGGCGCGCTTGGTCGCCTGCTCGGCGATACCCAGACGATCGAGCGCGGCGAGACCGTCCTCGACGTCCTGGCGGTTGAAGAGGGCGAAGAGCGAGGGCACGAGGCTCATCCCGTTCAGCCGGCCGAGCGCGACGTTGGTGATGACGTCGAGGCGCGGGACCAGGTTGAAGTGCTGGATGATCATCGCGCAGTCGCGCTGCCAGCG
>CAZBIG010000072.1:0-10400 GCA_964491865.1 uncultured Neomegalonema sp.
TGGACCGGCTGATCTGCGGCGATGTGGGCTTCGGCAAGACCGAGGTGGCGCTGCGCGCCGCCTTCGCCGCGTCCAGCGCCGGCATGCAGGTCGCGGTGATCGCCCCGACGACGCTGTTGGCGCGTCAGCACGCCAAGAACTTCGCCGAACGCTTCAAGGGTTTCGGCTTTACGGTGCGACAGTTGTCGCGCTTCGTCTCGGCCAAGGACGCCAAGGAGACGAAGGCGGGGCTCGCCGACGGATCGGTCGACATCGTGATCGGCACCCATGCGCTGTTGGCCAAAGGCGTGCGCTTCGACCGGCTGGGCCTGCTGATCATCGACGAAGAGCAGCATTTCGGCGTCGCGCACAAAGAGCGCCTGAAGCAGCTGCGCGCCGATATTCACGTGCTGACGATGACCGCCACGCCGATCCCGCGAACCTTGCAGCTCGCGATGTCGGGCGTACGGGAGCTGTCGATCATCGCGACGCCGCCCGTCGACCGCCTGGCGGTGCGCACGTATGTGACCGGGTTCGATCCGGTCGTGGTGCGAGAGGCGTTGCTGCGCGAGAAGTACCGGGGCGGTCAGGCTTTTTGGGTCGCGCCCCGCATCAAGGACCTGCCCGAGGCCGAGGCGTTTCTGCGCGAGCAGATGCCCGAGCTGCGCTACGTGCTCGGGCATGGCCAGTTGGCTGCGGGCGAACTCGACGAGCGTATGAACGCCTTTTACGACGGCCAATACGACGTGTTGCTGGCGACGACGATCGTCGAGAGCGGGCTCGACATCCCGACCGCCAATACGCTGATCGTGCAACGCGCCGACATGTTCGGGCTGGCGCAGCTCTATCAAATCCGAGGACGGGTCGGGCGTTCGAAAGCCCGCGCCTACGCCTATTTCACCACCGATCCGACCAAGCCGCTGACGCCCGCCGCGGAAAAGCGGCTGCGCGTGCTCTCGAGCCTCGATTCGCTCGGCGCCGGGTTCACGCTCGCGAGCCACGACCTCGACATTCGCGGCGCCGGCAATCTGCTGGGCGAAGAACAGTCCGGGCATATCCGCGAAGTCGGGTTCGAGCTGTATCAGGACATGCTGGAGGAGGCGATCGCCAAGCTGCGCTCGGGCGAGGTCGAGTTGACCGAGTGCGACGAGACCTGGTCGCCGCTGTTGATTCTGGGCGTGCCGTTGCTGATCCCCGAGACTTATGTCGAAGATCTGGACGTGCGGCTGTCGCTCTACCGGCGTCTGTCGGATCTGGCCTCGAAAGAAGAGCTCATGGCGTTCGGGGCCGAGCTGCATGACCGCTTCGGCAAGCCGCCGCGAGAGGTCGAGAGCTTGCTGCGGGTCGTGCAGATCAAAGCGATGTGCCGCAAGGCCGGGATCGCCAAGCTCGACGGCGGCCCGAAGGGCGCGACCATCCAGTTCCGAAACGATCAGTTCGCCAACCCGGCCGGCTTGGCGGCGTTCCTGACCGACCCAAAGGCGAACGCCAAGCTCAAGACTGATCACAGGCTGGTGGCGCGACGCAATTGGGACGATCCCGCCGCGCGCGTCAAAGGCGCTTACGCGCTGGCCAAAGAGCTTGCGAAACGCGCCGAATCAGATCGCGCCGCGGCCTGAGGGCGGCGCGGCGCAGCGCGGGTCACAGCCCGGCGCAGACGCTCGCCATGTCGGTCGACGCTTCAGCGTAGCACACCGCCCGGGGCTGGTCGGCGGGCGTGACCGAAAACTCTTTGTCCCAGCATTCGTAGCGCGTGAAGTCGAGCTGGCGCGCGATCGGGGCCAACGCCTTCGCCAGCGCATTCGGCAGGTTTTGTTTCAGCCCCGACTTCAGCGCTTGGCTGAGATCGACGCCCGGATCGCTCGCGCGAATGAAGGCCATCACCGCCAAACGCTCGATCGAGGTGTCGTCGGTCTCGCCCGTATCGTCCGCGGCGTAGCGGCCGAGCGAGATCCGCTGGATCGGCGCGGTCCAGCCGGTGCGCCCTTGCGCTTCGCGCAGACGCTCGACCAACGCCATCGACCGACAGGCCGACAGCTTGCGGTTGTCAAACCCAGGGCCCGCTTCGCGCGACGCCAGACCCGCCGCGATCACGCCCTCTGTCGCCTCGTCGCGAAAGGTTTCGATGACCGCGTCGAACGAGGGTTCTCCGCCTTGGATCTTGTCGAGATCGGTTTTGCCTTTGGTGAAGCGATAATCATAGCCGGGCGCGTGCAGCGTAAAATCAGCGCATTTCCCGGTGTCGTCGCAGCCCCGAAAGCGCAGGACGAAGGACCCGTCGTCTTGTTGGGTCATAAAGAAGTAATAGCCGACGCCGCCGCCGATCAGCAGCAAAGCGAGCAGCAGATAGAGCCACCGGCGCGACGAATTTTTGGTTTCAGCGACGTCTTCAGCCATGACGAGCCCCCTCTCTGGCGCAGAGCGTAATTCTCTGAAGCAGAGGTCTCACATTCGGCCGCGCGGGGCCACCCGTCAGACGCGAGGGCGACGCGATTTCGCCGCTCGCGCGGCGCACCGGCCGGTCGCGCGCTTGGGCCGGCGGGCGCGTCGGCGCTGCGACTTAGCGGTCAGGCCCGGCGTCGCGCGTCTCCGCGGCCAAGCGCGACGTCACCTCGTCGATCACCCGCGTCCAGAGCGCCGGGTCCTGCGCGCCCGGCAGCACATGCCGGCTGTTGACGATGAAGGTGGGCACGCCGCTGATGCCGGCCTGTCTGGCGGCCGCGTCCTGTTTCTTGACCCGTTCGACGTCGGCGTCGCTCGCAAGCGCCGAGACGATGGCCTCGCGCGGCATGCCCGCGTCTTCGGCCACGTCGGCCAGCAGATCTCGATCGGAAATGTCCTCGCCGCGCAGAAAATACCGCTCGAACAGCGCGTCGACGATCGGCTCCTGCACGCCGGCGGCCTCGGACCAGGCGATCAGCCGGTGCGCGTCGAGCGTGCTGGGGGTGCGGGTGATCTTGTCGAAGGCGATGGGCAGCCCGTCGGCCTCGGCCGCCCGGGCGATCGCGCCATAGACCTGCGCCGCGCCCTCGCGGCCGCCGAACTTCCGCTCGAGATATTGCTGGCGGTCCATGCCCTCGGCCGGCATGTCCGGGTTCAGCTGAAAGGGCCGCCAAAAGAACGCCAGCGGATGCTCGGGCCGGTCGGCCAACGCGCGGTCGCGGCGCGCCTTCCCGATATAGCACCAGGGGCAGATCGGGTCGGAGAGGATGTCTACGGCGATGCTCATGCCCGAGGAGTTAAGGGCGCGAGCGTCGAAAAAGAAGCCCGCCTTGCGCGCCCGCCCGGGACGGAGGGCGGGCGCGTCGTCGGCGCCCGCCGCCCTGACCGGTCAGTACCGCCGGAAAAAGCGCCGCGCCGGCCGGTACGGCCTGGCCGAGAAACGGTTCGGCGAGAAACGGTTCGGCGCGACGCGTCGCGGCCCGACGGCGCGCCGCCCGGCGAACGGTCTCGCGCCCCAAGCGGGTCTCGGTCGGTAGAGGGGGCGGGGGGCGGCGAAGCGGCGCGGCGCGACCCAGCGCCGACCCGCCCCGTAACGCGGCGCGCCATAAGCGGCGCGCGGCGGTCGTGCGCGCCAGCCCCAGGCCGGACGACCGTCCCGCACGCGGCCAGCCGCGCGGTCGTATCGCTCGCCGATGCGGCGCTGTCCGCCGTCGCCGATCCGGCGGGACCGGTCGGCCAAGCGCTCGAAACGCTCGGCGCGGTTCGGGAAGCGGTCCTCGATGGCCGCCGCCCGCTGGTCGATCCGGTTCGCGCGGGCGTTGAAGCGGTTCTCGACGCGATCGCCGCGGCGCTCGCCGCGGCTCTCTAACCCTTCGGCCCGCGCCTCGCGCCGATCCTGCGCCGCGGCGGGCGTCGCGACGCTCAGCGAAAGCGGACCGAGCGCGAGGAGCGCCGCCGCCAATCGGGAAGACACGCCGCGAATGTTGAGTTTCATATCCGACCCCTCGGTTCGCGCGCCGAAGGAACCGCCGCGCGGCTAAGCGAGCGGCGCAGCGTCTTCGGACCGAGTCGGCCGCCGCTCCCTGGTCGAAACGCGCGCAGGGCGCCGATCCGTCGAAATCGCGGCGAAAAAGGCGCCGCGCCGCGGCGATCGCGCCGCCGTCACGCTCCGTCGGGGACCGTCAGACCCTTGCGGCGCAGCTTGCCCGTCGGGGTCCGGGGCAAGGCCTCGACAAAATAATAGGCGCGCGGGCGTTTGTACTCGGCAAGCCGCTCGGCCGCATGGGCGGCCAGAGCGGCCTCATCGAGGGCGGCGTCGCGGCGGACGACGAACGCGCCGACGACGCGGACGCCGGGCTTGGGCTCGACCTCGGCGACCGCGCAGTCTTGAACCCCGGCATGCTCGAGCAGAGCCTCTTCGACTTCCTGCGGCGCGACGCGGTAGCCCATCGCGTTCATCAGATCGTCGGCGCGACCGAGATGCGCGACGTAGCCGTCCGCGTCCATGCGGGCCAAGTCGCCCGTCAGGAACCAGGGCCCGCGCCGGGCCGCCGCGTCCTCGGCCGGTCGGCGCCAATAGCCGAGGCTGAGGCCCGGATCGTCGGCGTGGACGGCCAGAACGCCGGGCGTGTCGATCGGTTGCGGGCGCAGCCCGTCCGCCTCGCGCGCGGGCTCAGTCGGCAGGATCGCGACGCGGCGGCCGATTTGGGGGCGCCCCGCGAAGCCGGGCTTCGGCGGCGCGTTCGGCCCCGACGAAACGAAGGTGGAGCACTCGCTCATGCCCAACGCCTCGTAAAGCTCCGTTCCGGTCTGGTCGCGCCAGTCGCGTCGAACCGTTTCGGGCAGCTTTTCCCCGGCGGTCAGGCCGTGACGCAGCTGGGCGAAGGCCTCGCGCAGCGGTCTGTCGGGATCGGCGTATTTGAGAATGCGGCGGTAGAGGCTCGGCACGGCGGCGAACAAGGTCGCGCCGGTTCGGGCGGCCAGCGTCGGCCAGACCGTGGGGTCGGCGGGGCCGGCGTAGATCACGGTCGAGGCCCCGCAGGCCCACGGGTCCATCAGCCCGGCCCCCAGCGTATAGGTCCAATTGAAGGCCCCCGCATGCAGCATGCGGTCCTCCGGCCCGAGCCCGTACCAGCCGTCCCACATCATGCGGCGCGCCCACACCGCTCGGTGGGCGTGCAAAACGCCCTTGGGCCGCCCGGTGGCCCCCGAGGTGTAGACCAGATAGCCCGGCTCATCCGGCGCCGTCGGCCGCGCCGAGGCCCGATCGGGCGTCGCGAGCAGCGCGTCCATCGCCGCGTCGTCCAAGATCCGCGCTGCGGCCGGCGGCGCGTCGAGGGCCAGATCGTCCGAGACGCAGAGCAGCCGCGCCCCGCAATCCTCGGCGGCCGCCAGCGCCTCGCGCGGGGTCAGTTGCGCCGAGGTGGGCGTGGCGATCGCGCCGGCCGCCGCCGCGGCGAAAAACAAGATCGGAAACCGCGCGCTGTTGCCGACCCGCAGCAAGATGCGGTCGCCCGGCGTCACGCCTTGCGCGATGAAGCCCGCCGTGGCGCGCTCGACGGCCGCGTTGAGCGCGCCATAGGTCCATTGCTCATGCGGATCGCCGGCCGGGTCTCGAAACACGCTGAGCGCCACCTTATCCGGCGCGGCTTGCGCCGGCGCGAGACAATAGGCGGCGAGATTGAACGGTTCAGGGCAGGCCGGCGGCGCCCCGCGGTCGAACAGGCTCAGGGCCAGGGGGGCGTCTCGGGCTGTCGTCGCCAACTCGGGCGTCGCCCCGTCGCCGATCGCCGCCGCCGGGTCCGACTTGGAATGTCGCTCGCGCATCCGCGTCTCTTTTTGGTTCGATCCGCCGCGAACATCGCCCAGGACCCGGCCAAAAAAAATCCCCGGCCGAAGCCGGGGAGTGCAATTGAGGCAGGTTTCATACAGGCAAGAAACCTATCGAGCAGTGCCTTGGTTCTACCCATTTGCCGCGGCAGAAGGCAAGGGTCCTTGGGGGCGGCGGTCGAACAAAAAGGCGGGGAAAAGGGACGCAAGGGCCGAATTCCGCTTATTTTTCAAAAAACTGTCACATGGGGATTGCGGGGATGCATTTGTGGATAAGCGTTGACGGGGGATTGCGGCCGCGGCTGCGCCGCTTGAGCGTCGTGATCGGCGCCCTCTGCGGTCTGGTCGGGTCGGCGGGGCCGGCATGGCCCGAATCACCCGAGGGCGGCGCCGCCGCGCCTGGCGGCGGATCGCATGCGATCGCGATGCACGGGGCCCCGGCGTTGCCCGCTGATTTCGCCCATCTGCCTTACGTCGATCCGAACGCGCCCCCGGGCGGGCGCCTGACGCTCGGGCGCACGGGCGGCTTCGACAGTTTGAACCCGTTCATCCTGCGCGGCCGCGCGCCGCGCGCGGTGCGCGAGCTCGTCGTCGAAAGCCTGATGACGCGCTCCTGGGACGAGCCGTTCACGCTCTACGGGCTGCTGGCGGAGCGGGTCGAGACGCCGCCGGATCGGTCGTGGGTGGCGTTCCATCTGCATCCCGAGGCGCGCTTCTCGTCGGGCGCCCCGGTCACCCCGGACGACGTGATCTGGTCGATGGAGACCCTGCGCGACCAGGGGCGGCCGAACCATCGGAGTTATTACGCCCAGGTCGCGCGCGCCGAGCGGGTCGGCGCGCGCGGCGTCAAATTCACGTTCAAAACCCCGAACCGCGAGTTGCCCCTGTTGATGGGGTTGATGCCCGTCCTGTCGAAGGCGGACTGGGCGGGCCGCGCGTTTGAGACCGGCGATCTGAGGCCGATCGTCGGTTCAGGCCCCTATCGGATCGTCGAAGCGGAAGCCGGCCGGCGCATTCTGTTCCGCAAGAACCCCGACTGGTGGGGCGCTTCGCTGCCGGTCAACCGCGGACGGCATAACTTTGAAGAGATCGAACATCTCTATTTCCGCAACGCCGCCGCCGAGTGGGAAGCGTTCACCGCCGGCGCGATCGATCTCTACCCGGAATACGATCCCGCGCGCTGGTCGACGGCCTACGACCTGCCCGAAGCCGTGTTGAACCGGATCGACCGCGGCGCCTTCGCTCACGGCCGCCCCAGCGGCATGCGGGGCTTTGTGTTCAACACGCGCCGACCGCTGTTCGCCGATCGCCGGGTGCGCCGCGCCGTCGCGCTCGCGCTCGATTACGCCTGGATCAACGAACGGCTTTACGGCGGCGGCTACGCGCGGATCGCCAGCTACTACGCCGGGTCCGAACTCGGCTTCCGCGACGTCCCCGGGCCGGCGGAGACGGCGCTGCTGACCCCGTTTCTCGAGACGCTGCCCGAGGGGCTGCTCGAGGACGCGTGGCGCCCGCCGATGGGCGCGGGCGACGGGCGCAACCGCAGCGCGTTGCGGCGCGCGCGCGCGCTGCTGGCCGAGGCGGGCTGGCGTCTCGAGGGCGGTCGGCTGCTCGACGAGGCGGGCGCGCCTTTCGCGTTCGAGATCCTGTTGAGCGTGGCCGAAGACGATCGGGTCGCTCAGGTGTTCGCGGCGGCCCTCGAAAAGCTCGGGATCGACGCGCGCGTGCGCCAGGTCGACAGCGCGCAGCATCAGGACCGGCTGCTGCGCTACGATTATGACATGATGCTCGGCCGCTGGGGGCTGTCGCTGTCGCCGGGCGAAGAGCAGCGCTTTTATTGGAGCGCCGAGGCCGGATCCGCCCCCGGCTCGCGCAACTATATGGGCGTCGCCGAACCGGCGGTGGACGCGATGATCGACGCGATGCTGAGCGCCACCGATCGCGAAGCGTTCGCCGCCGCGGTGCGCAGCCTCGACCGGGTCTTGTCGCACGGGGTCTATGTGGTCCCGCTCGGCTATCTGGAACAGGATTTGGTCGCCTGGTCCCGAAGCCTGGAACGGCCCGCGCGCACGCCTCTCTACGGCTACAGCTACGCGATCGACGCCTGGTGGCGCGCGCCGGAGCGGTGATCGACGGCTTTCAGAACCGGCGCGACAGCGGGTTTCGGGCCGCCTCTTCGCCGGCCTCGCCGGGCGTCGCCGCGAGCTGACGCTGTTCGGCCCGGCTGCGCGCCGCGTGCGGTTTGAGTTCTTCAAGGGCGCCGGGGCGCGGATTATGCGGCGCGAAATCGCCGTCTTGATCGGGGTCGACCGGCCCGAGGGTCGGTCCCGCCGCGATCCGCTCGGGCGGCACCACCAACCCGGCGGAGATCACCAGCTTCGCCGCTTCTTCGACCGACATGTCGAGCATGATCACATCCTCGGTCGGCACGAACAGCAAAAACCCCGAGGTCGGGTTGGGCGTCGTCGGCAAGAAAACGCTGGTCATGCTTTGACCTTTAGTCGCTTTCTTGGGCACTTCTCCCTTGGTGTCCGTGCTCACGAAAGCGACGGCCCAGATGCCGCGGCGGGGATATTCGACCAAGCAGGCGCGATCGAACGAGCTCGAAGATTGCGTGAAGATCGTCTCGGCGATTTGTTTCAGCGCGTTGTAGACGGAGCGGATCACCGGCATGCGGTCGACGGTCCGTTCGCCAAGCCGAACGAACTCGCGCCCGAAGAAGTTCTTCGTCAGCGAGCCCACCACGATCAGAAACAGGGCGAGCACCACCAGCCCCACGCCGGGCGCGGCGAAGGGCAACCATTGCTCGGGCCGATAAGGCTCGGGGATCAGCGGCAGCACCTGCGCGTCGACGTAATCGACCAGCGTCCACGTCAGATAAAGCGTGATCGTGAACGGCGCGGTGACCACGATCCCCGTCAGGAAATTGTTCCGCATCCGCTGGAAAAAGCTGGCGCGCGGCGCCGGTTTGATGAGCGCGGGCGTCGTCTCGGGCGGTTGCGGCTGGGTCATCGGCGCTCTCGAATTCGTGCGCTCGACGGGGCGCTGGCCCCGCGTCGGCGATCAGGTTTCAGTATCCGCGGTCGAAATCGACCAAATGATGAAGAGGCTCGCCCCGTTCCGCGCGCAGGATCTGCGCGACGATCTCGGCCGACGCGGTTTCGGGCCGCGTAATCGAGGCGATATGGGGCGTCACCAAGACTTTGGGATGGGCCCAATAAGGATGGTCTTGGGGCAGCGGCTCGTGATCGAACACGTCGAGCGTCGCGCCGCCGAGCCGCCCGTCCAGCGCCGCGAGCAGATCCGCCTCGACGACCAACGGGCCCCGCGCGACATTCACGACATGGGCGCCCTCGGGCAGCTGCGCCAGCCGGGCCGCGTTCAACAGACCGCGGGTCTCGGGCGTCAACGGCGCGAGCGCCACCAGGATCTCGCATCCCGACAAAAACGCGTCGAGCGCGTCGGGGCCGACGAACGCGTCGATCCCGGGCTCGCGCTTAGGGCTGCGGCTCCAGCCGCGCACCCGGAAGCGCAGCGCCCGAAGCGCGCGCGCCGCGTCGAGGCCGAGCGCGCCCAGGCCCATGATCCCGACCGTACGCGCGCTCGAGAGGGGCGGGCTGACCTCGTCCCACCGTCGCGCCTGATGGCGGCGGCGGCAGCCGTCGAGATCGAGATGGATCCGCAGCACATGGCCGACGACATAGTCGGTCATTCCGATCGTCAGCCCAGGCTCGACCATGCGGGCCAGCGGAACGCCCGATGGATAATCGGCGCGGTCGACAATTTTTTCGACCCCGGCCCAAAGCGACAGAACGGCTTTCAGCCGGGTGAAGGGCGTCATGTCGAAAGGTTGGGACCAGGCCCCGAACAACAGATAATCGACGTCTTCCGGCGCGACGGCGCGCGGATCCGTTTCGAAGCGGATGGCGGCGCCGGCGGCCGCGGCGGCCTCGGTCAGCGCGCGACGCCAGGGCGCCGCCCGGCTCGCCGGACCGGCGTAGAGCGCGATCGGCCCCAGAGGGGCGGCGGAGTGCGGGTCGGGCATGCGCGGCGCTCGTGCGGTCGTATGCGAAATTCGGCATTCGAGCTAAGCGCGGCCCGCGCGGCGGCGCAAGCGCGGCTAACGATAGTCGCGCAAGTCCGGCTCGGCGTGGATTTGCGCGCTCATCAGCAAACCGAACCCGAACAACAGCGTCAGCATCGAGGTGCCGCCGTAGGACACCAACGGCAGCGGAACGCCCACGACCGGCGCGAGGCCCATCACCATCGCCATGTTGATCGCGAAGAAGAAGAAGAAGGTGGTCGCGACGCCGACGGCCAGCAGCCGGCCAAAGGTGTTGCGCACCCTCAACGCCCCGATCATCGCCACCGTGACAATGAGGAAATACAGTCCCAAAAGACCGGCGCCGCCGATGAAGCCGAACTCCTCGGCGAGCGTGGTGAAGATGAAGTCCGTGTGCGCCTCGGGCAGAAAGCGCAAATGCGTTTGCGAGCCCTGCATGAAGCCCTTGCCGCCCAGACCGCCCGAGCCGATGGCGATCGTCGACTGGGTAATGTGATAGCCCGCGCCAAGCGGATCCTGGCTCGGGTCGAGAAAGGTCTCGATCCGGCGGAACTGATAATCTTTCAGGATCTGCCAGTCGGTGCCG
>CAZBIG010000073.1:0-10330 GCA_964491865.1 uncultured Neomegalonema sp.
GGACCGACGCCGGCGTGTTCAATTTTGAGGGCGGGTGCTACGCGAAAACCATCAACCAGTCGGAAAAGTACGAACCCGAGATCTACGCCACGACGAAAATGTTCGGCTCGGTGCTCGAGAACGTGGTGATGGATCCGGATACCCGCGCGCTCGATTTCGACGACGCCCGGCACACCCAAAACACGCGGGTCTGTTACCCGCTGCACTTCATCCCGAACGCCTCGGACAGCGGGCATGCGGGCGTGCCGAAAAACATCTTCATGCTCACTTGCGACGCCTTCGGCGTGCTGCCGCCGATCGCCCGGCTGAACCCGGCGCAGGCCATGTACCATTTCCTGTCGGGCTTCACCGCCAAGGTCGCCGGAACCGAAAAGGGCGTGACCGACCCCGAGCCCACTTTCTCGACCTGCTTCGGCGCGCCCTTCATGCCGCGCCGCCCCGAGGTGTACGGCGACCTGCTGCGCAAGAAGATCGCGCAGCACGGCGCGGCGTGCTGGCTGGTGAACACGGGCTGGACCGGCGGGGCCTTCGGCGTCGGCTCGCGCATGCCGATCCGCGTGACCCGCGCGCTGCTCACGGCGGCGCTGACCGGCGCGCTCAACGAGGTCGAGTTCCGCAAGGATCCGAATTTCGGCTTCGAGGTTCCGGTCGAAGTCGACGGCGTCTCGGGGCCGGTGTTGAACCCGCGCCAGACCTGGGCCGACGGCGCGGCCTATGACGCGCAGGCGGCGAAGCTGGTGAAGATGTTCGCCGACAATTTCGCGCAGTACGCCGACCATGTGGACGCCGACGTGCGCGAGATCGCGCTGACCGCGGCCTGAGGGATTGGCGGGCGCCGAGGCTCACCGGTTCGTGTCGCCGTCGAGATCAATCGCGCGTTGAACGGCGCCGGGCCGCTTCCGACCTTTTCGGGCGTAACGCCGCCCGACGCCGCGCCGCCGCGCCCTTTCGCGACGACCTCCGCCGGGCCCTGTCGAGAGGGTCCTGTTATGAGACGAATCGCCAACCCCCGTCGCCTGCGCGCGCCCGCGCTGTTCGCGGACGCCACGCCCTACGCCGCGCTCGCGCCCGCCGTCGCGGCCGCGTCGCCGCCCGTCCGCGACCCGAATGTCGGCGCGCCCCGGCGATCGCCCGAGCCGCAGATGGCGCGTCGAGACGCCCAGGACGCGTCGCCCCCCGCGCCGCCGCCCCCGGCCGCTGCAGCCGCCGAGGCCGCTGCGGCTGAAAACGACCCCGCCGCGCCGGACGCGCCGCCCCCGCAGACGCCGCTCGACCCCGAGCGCAAAGCGCTGGCCGGAGACGTCGCGTTCCACGCCGCGCGGCGGCGCGGGCTGCTGATGCAGGGCGCGGGTCTCTGGATGGCGTTGTTCGGCGGCGCCCTGGCCGCGCTCGCGCTCGCGCCGCTCGACGCGGGCGGCCTGGCGGTCACGCTCGGCCTCGCCGTCCTGGTCTACGGCGCGACGGCCGCGATCTCGGGCCTGCTGCTCGACCGCGCGCTGGAACGCAAGCTGGTCGAGATCCGCAAGATCGCCCGCATCGGCTGCGAACGCGTGCGGGTCGACGACGTCTCGATGGTGCGTCAGGCGGTGCGCGACGTGATGGGCGAATGGCTGCACATCCAGTTCTTCATCCGCCGCCACCGCGAGACCAACTATTGGTTCATGTGGGGCTTCGCGGCGCAGTCCGCGGCGACCGCGCTCGCGCTGGCGGCGCTGCCCTGGTCGGCCTGGGTGTCGGATCCCGTGATCCGCTACGCGCTGCTGACGGGCGCGCTCGGCCTGGCGCTGGCGCACGGCTTTTGGGAGATCCGTCGCCTCGCCGCGCAGCGGCGCGCGCTGATCCTCGAGGCCGGGGGCGACCCAGCCGAAATCATCGCCGACCGCATGACCCAGTTGCTCGAAGAAGTGAAAACGCTCCGCAAGCACGGCCGTCACGCGGATTGACGGGCTCCGCCCGCGCCGCCCCGCCCGACCCGAAACCGCCCCCTGCGCGGGCGCTCGGCTCGGGCGCAGCGGCGCGGACGCGGTCCGCGCGCCGTTGACACCGCCCGGCGCCCTGGCCAGGGTCCGCGCCGGATTCAGCTTGCCGAGGAGACGGGTCATGGGCGCCGACGTCGCGATCACCTTGCCGGACGGGGCGGTGCGGACTTTCACGGCCCCCGTGACCGGCGCGACGATCGCCGAATCGATCTCGAAATCGCTCGCGAAAAAGGCGCTGGCCTGCACCGTCGACGGCCGCTTGACCGATCTGTCGGAACCGATCGCGCGCGACGCCGCGGTGTCGATCGTGACGATGGCCGACGAGGCGCCCGCGCTCGAGCTGGTCCGGCACGACGCCGCGCATATCATGGCGCGCGCCGTTCAGGAGATCTGGCCGGACACCAAGGTCACCATCGGCCCTGTGATCGAAAACGGCTTTTATTACGACTTCGACCGTGACGCGCCGTTCAGCGACGCCGATCTCGAGCGCATCGAAGACAAGATGCGCGAGATTATCGCCCTGAAAGACCCCGTGCGCACCGCGGTCTGGTCACGTGAAGAAGCCGTGGCGCATTACGAGAAAACGGGCGAGCCCTATAAAGTCGAGCTGGGCGGCATGATCCCCGAGGGCGAGCCGATCCGGATGTATTGGCATGGCGACTGGCAGGATCTCTGCCGCGGTCCGCATTTGGCCCATACGGGCCAGGTGCCGCCCGACGCGTTCAAGCTGATGTCGGTGGCCGGCGCCTATTGGCGCGGCGACAGCCGGAACAAGATGCTGCAGCGCATCTACGCCGTCGCCTTTCGCGACAAGAAAGAGCTGAAGGCGCATCTCGATTTCTTGGAGGAAGCGGCCCGTCGCGACCATCGCCGGATCGGGCGCGAGCTGAAACTGTTCCACCTGCAAGAAGAAGCGCCGGGCATGGTGTTTTGGCACCCGAACGGCTGGTCGGTGTACCGGGTGCTCGAGGACTATATGCGCCGCCGCCTCACCGCCGCGGGCTATCAGGAGATCAGGACCCCGCAAGTGGTCGACCGCGTCCTGTGGGAGCGTTCGGGCCATTGGGACAAGTACCGCGAAAATATGTTCATCACCGAGATCGACGAGGAGCACGCGAACGAGAAACGCGTGAACGCGTTGAAGCCGATGAACTGCCCCTGCCATGTTCAAATCTATAATCAGGGTTTGAAAAGCTACCGAGACCTGCCCTTGCGTCTGGCCGAGTTCGGATCATGCCACCGCTATGAAAGCTCCGGTTCGATGCACGGGCTAATGCGGGTGCGCGGCTTCGTTCAAGACGACGCCCATATTTTCTGCACCGAAGATCAGATCGAGAGCGAGACCGCGAAATTCATCAATCTGCTGTCGAGCGTCTATCGCGACCTGGGCTTCGACCGGTTCGACATCAAGCTGTCGACCCGCCCCGAACAGCGGGTCGGGTCGGACGCGATTTGGGACAAGGCCGAGGCCGCCCTGGAGGCCGCGGTCCGGAAGGTCACCGACGCGTATGAGATCGACCCCGGCGAGGGCGCGTTCTACGGCCCGAAGCTGGACTTTAAGCTGACCGACGCGATCGGTCGCGAATGGCAGTGCGGCACGTTCCAAGCCGACTTCAACCTCCCCGAACGCCTGGACGCCGAGTATGTGGCGGAAGACGGGCAAAAGCGCCGCCCCGTCATGATGCACAGGGCTATTTTGGGCTCGTTCGAGCGGTTTCTCGGGATCCTGATCGAGAACTACGCCGGCCGCTTCCCGCTGTGGCTCGCGCCCCGACAAGTGATCGCGGCGACCATCGTGTCGGACGCCGACGGCTATGCGGCCGACGTGGTCGCGGCGTTGCGCGCGGCCGGATTGCGGGCCGAGGCCGACACGCGGAACGAGAAGATCAATTACAAGGTGCGCGAGCACTCGGAGGCGCGGGCGCCCGTGATCCTGGCGCTCGGCCGCAAAGAGGTCGAGGAGCGCAGCGTGTCGATCCGCCGACTGGGCGAGCAGGGTCAGAAAACCCTCGGCCTCGAGGAAGCGATCGCCGCGCTGGTCGCCGAGGCCGCCCCGCCCGATCTGCGCGGCTGATCCCGCGGGGCCCGAGCCGGCGCCGCCGGCCGGGGCCGCTTGGACGACACGGGGCCGCCGGCGGAGGCCGAGGCGGCGCGCTCAGCGCGCCGCGCCCGTCCTCGCGAGCCCTGCAGGTCAGCTCTTTTTGCTCAGCTCTTTTTGCTCAGCTCCGGCCAGTTCCGGTCGGCTTTGGCGACATTGCCGGGGATGTCCTCGCGCCAGCGGGTCCGGACTTGCTTGTTGTAGTTCAGGTACAAGCGGTCGTTCCAGACAGTCCAGGCCTCGGGATCGCCCGATGCGAGGTACCCGCGCGACGCCGCCCACGCGCAGTGCCCGTTGTATTTCGGCGCATACCGGTCCGGATCGGCCTCGAAGGCCGCTTTATTGTCGGCGCTGACGAAGCGGTAGCTGCGTCCGGCATAAGTCGCGACATGCGCGGCCGAGCCCTTCGCGGCCGCGTCGGCCGTGAAATAGTTGACCACGTCGTAGCCGCCGACGGCCAACGCGTCGGCGTCGGCGAAGGCGGCGACGCCCAGAAACGGCGTCGAGACGGCTGCGGCGCCGGCGGCGCGCAGAATTTGGCGGCGAGACAGGAAGGCGGTCATAGGATCACTCCACTGCGTCACGTCGCGACCAACGGCGACCTGCGACACATGGGCGCCCCTTCGACGCGAGACACCGCACGAGAATTCGCAATGGCGTGAGGTCTCGGATGCGCGACGCACGAAAAAGGGCGGCCGAAGCCGCCCCCTCAGAACCACGCCGCAGACGGAAAACCTGCAGACCTCAGACCTTGTTCAGCTTCGGCCAGTTTTCGTCGGCCTTCGCCACATTGCCCGGGATGTCCTTCGACCAAACTTCGCGCGCGCGCTTGTTGACGTTCAAGTAAAGCTTGCCGTCGTGAACGGTCCAGGCCTCGGGATCGCCCGGCGCCTTGTAGCCGAGCGCGGCGGCGAAGGCGCAATAGCCGTCGTACTGCGGGGCGTACTTGGACGGGTCGGCGTCGAACTTGGCTTTGTTCTCGGCGCTGGTGAACAGCCAGGTGGCGCCGTTGTACGAGGTGGTCAGGTTGGTTTGACCGCGCGCCGGTCCGCCCTGCTCGAAATAGGCGACCACGTCGTAGCCGTGGGCGGCGACCACATATTGCGGCCCGGCGTAAGCCGAGACGGCGGCGAACGGCGCGATCGCCGCGGCGGCGCCGCCGGCCGCGGCCAGGCGGAACGCGGCGCGACGGGACAGCTGTGCGTCTTTAGTCATGGGAAACCTCCTGCGAGCTGCGCCCGACCGCGACGGCGGATCAGGGCGCCTGGGCGAAACGCGATCGACGCAAGCGCGACCGCGAAGCGCTAAATAGCCGCAGACCGATCACGCCGGAACGCCGGCTCTGACGCGACTTCGTGAGGTCACGGACGCGCGAGCCGGTCGGCCGCGCGCCGCCCGTCGCTCAGAACACGCACCAAACGGCGACGCACCAGCCGAAGACGGCCTCGAAGATCGCCCAGACGAGCACGTCGAACAGCAACAGCGCCCCGATCACCGGCAGACCGAGCCGCGCGAGCGCCAGCAGCCGGCCCTCGAGCGTGACCCGGGGCGCCGGGATCCGCCATCCCATCACCGTTTCGACTTGGCGCCGCCGCAACACGGTCGCGACTCTCCTGCATCTCGCCGTCCCAACGACGCGCGATCTCGTCCCGAGCATCCTGCGGGGGAGATCTTTCGAAATCCTCTCCAAATCGGGCCGACGGCAAGCTCGCGTTAACAGGTGAGGCGATAGTCGGACGGCGATGGAGCTGATTTGGGATCAAACGCCGAAAAGCCGGTGGATGCGGCTGCACGGCCAAAGCGGGGCGGCGCTTCAGCAGGACTGGGCGTTCGGCGAGGCGTTCGCCGCGTTCGGGGCCCGCACGCTGCGCGCCGAAGCGCGGCTCGACGGGCGGACCGCGGCGCTGGCGCAGTTCTCGGTGCGCTCGCTCGGGGGCTTCGCGGAATGGGCGCTTTGCACCCGCGGGCCGGTCTGGGTCGGCGCCGAAGATCCGGCGCTGCGCGCCGAGATCCTGCGACGGCTGCGGCGCGAGGCGCCGCTGAAACGGCCGAAGGCGACCTTTTTCACGCCGGACGAGCCCGACCGCCCCGAGACCCGGGCGTTTTGGCGCGGCGCGGGGCTGCGCCGAGTGATGACCGGGTACAGCACGGTGCTGCTCGATCTCAGCCAGTCGCTCGACGCCCTTCGCGCCTCGTTGCATCAAAAATGGCGAAACCGCCTGAAAAAGGCCGAAGCCGCCCCGATCTCGGTGCGACGCCCGACGCCGAAACTGTCGCGCTACGCTTGGCTGCTGCGGGCCGAGGAGAAACAGCGGGCGGAACGGGGCTATGCGGCGCTGCCGACCGCGCTGACGCCGGCCTTCGCCGAGCGGGCCGGTCGCGATTCGGTGACCGTGCTCGAGGCCGCCCATCGGGGCCGCCCGGTGGCCGCCATGCTGTTCCTGCGCCACGGCTCGGCCGCGACCTATCATATCGGCTGGAGCGACGAGGACGGCCGCCGTCTGGGCGCGCACAATCTGTTGTTGTGGCGCGCGGTGGAAAGCCTGCGCGCGGCGGGCGTGCGTCGGCTCGATCTGGGCGGCGTCGACACCGAATCAGGCGCGGGGCTGGCGCGGTTCAAGCTCGGTTCGGGCGGCGAGGTCACCACGCTGGCGGGGGTCTTCGTGTGAACGAACGCGCCGGCCATCGCCGCGTCGCTTGCGCAATCGACGCTTTTGCATAATTTTGAAGATCAAGATCGGCGCGCGGCCCGTTTGCCGTTACGCGTCGCTTTTGCTGTTGGCGCGCCTCGCGCGCGCGTCCGCACGACCGGCCGCCCCAGGAACGGGGTTTAATCAGGGAGACGACCATAGCTCGCCGTCCACATCACGCGCCGCCAACCCGCGAAACGGGCCCGCGCGTCAACCGCATGATCCGCGCTTCGGAAATTCGGCTGATCGACCACGAAAACGAAAATCGCGGGGTCGTCGACCCGCGCGACGCGCTCGAGATGGCCATGGAGGTCGGGCTCGATCTGGTCGAAATCTCGCCGAATGCGGTGCCCCCGGTCTGCAAAATCATGGACTTCGGCAAGTACAAATACGAGCAGCAAAAGAAGGCCGCCGAAGCCAAAAAGAAGCAGAAGGTCACCGAAGTCAAAGAGATCAAGCTCCGCCCGAACATCGACGATCACGACTATGGGGTCAAGATGCGAAGCATGCGGAAATTCTTGGACGAAGGCGACAAGGTCAAAGTGACGCTGCGGTTCAGAGGGCGCGAAATGGCGCACCAAAATCTCGGCCGGTCGCTGCTCGAGCGGGTCAAGACCGACGTCGAGGATCTGGGCAAGGTCGAGTCCATGCCAAAGATGGAAGGGCGGCAGATGACCATGATGGTCGGCCCCCTGAAGACGACCTGAAAACGACCTGACGCGCCGGGCGGTCGCGCTTGTCAGCGCGCGATCGCCGAGCCACTGTGCGGCTATGACCGATCACGATCCAAATGCGGGCCGCCGGTGGCACGACATGGGCGGCCTGACCGACGGCCTCGACCGTCCCGACATCGCGCCCGACGAACACGACTACGCGTTGTGGGAGAAGCGGGTCGACGCGCTCATGGTGATCGCCTCGAGCAAGGGGCTGTTCAGCGTCGACGGGTTGCGCCGCGCGCTCGAAGACATGGGACCGCGCTCGTTCGAGACCATGAGCTATTACGAGCGCTGGATGGCCTCGATCACGCAAAACCTGATCGAAGCCGGCGCGTTCACGGTGGAGGAGCTGCGCGCCAAGACCGAGGAGATCGCGGCGCGCGGCGCGACCTATGGCGAGGCCGCGGCCCCGCGCGCGACCGAGGGCGCGCCCGGATGATCGCCGCCCCCGACTTCGCGCCGCCTTACTGGGACCCGCAGGCGCCCGCGCCGCGCTTCAAGATGAGCTCGAAAGTGCGCGTGAAGGGCGGCGCGCCCGCCGGCCATGTGCGCACGCCATGGTACGTGCGCGGCAAGGTCGGCGTGGTCGAGCGCGTCTGCGGCCATTTCGCGGATCCGCAAGAGCTGGCCTATCGCCGCCCCGGCCTGCCGAAGCAGCCCCTTTATCGCGTGCGCTTCGCGCTCGAGGATCTTTGGCCCGCCGCGACCGTCGACGATCCTCGGGACACCGTCGATGTCGAAATCTTCGAGAGCTGGCTCGAGCCGTTTTGGGATTATGGCGGCGATTTCGAGGCTCAGGCGCGCCGGCTGGAAGCCGAGCGGCCCTGAGAGCCGGCCGCGAGAGGGAGGCGACACCCATGCCGCATGACGGCCACCACGGGCCCGCGACCGGGGACGCTGCGTCGGGACATCCGGTTCGCGCGGACCAGGACGGGCCTTTGACCCACAGTCAGACCCTCGAAATCGCGGTGCGCGAGCTCCTGATCGAAAAGGGCGTCGCCACCGCCGAGGAAATCCAGGCGCAGATCGACCGGATGGACACGCGCTCGCCGGCGCTCGGGGCGCGGATCGTGGCGCGGGCCTGGACCGATCCGGACTTCAAGGCGCTGCTGCTGCGCGACGGCTCGGAAGCGTGCCGCCAGGCCGGGGTGGCGGTCGACCCGCTCAAACTGGTCGTCGTCGAAAACACGCCCGAAGCGCACAACCTGATCGTCTGCACGCTGTGCTCCTGCTATCCGCGCAATCTGCTGGGGCTGCCGCCCGACTGGTATAAGCAGCGGGCCTATCGCACCCGGGCGGTGATCGAGCCGCGCGCCGTGCTGGCCGAGTTCGGCGTGACGCTGCCCGACGCGCAAGCGGTCCGCGTGCACGATTCGACCGCCGACATGCGCTATTTGGTGCTGCCGATGCGGCCGGCGGGAACCGACGGATGGGACGCCGATCGGCTGGCGCCTCTGGTGACGCGCGACAGCATGATCGGCGTCGGCCTGCCCCGCGACCCGGCCGCCGCGTGAGAGAGCTTGGCCGGCGATGACCGCCGCCGCGCTGCGCGCCTGGAGCGGCCTCGGCCCCGCGGCGCAAGCGGTCGCGTTCGCCCTGCTGGTCGCGCTGATGTTCTCGGCGATGGACGCGACCGCCAAAGCGCTCGGCCAGCGGTACGACCCGCTGTTCGCGGTCTGGGCCCGCTATGCGACCCAAGCCGTCGGCGTCGCCCTGATTTTCGCGCCGCGGCTCGGCCAGGTGGCCCGCACCCGGCGTCTGCGTCTGCAGATCATGCGATCCGGGCTGCTGTTCACGGCGACCGTGCTGTTCTTCACCGGCTTCGCGCTGCTGCCGCTGGCGACTGTGACCGCGGTGGCCCAAATCGCGCCGCTGCTGATCGTCGCGCTCGCCGCGCTGATCCTGGGCGAGGCCGTCGGCCCGAGGCGTTGGGCGGGGGTCGCCGTGGGTCTGGCCGGCGCGCTCGTCATCGTTCGGCCGGGCCTGGGCGCGGTCGCCTGGGCGGCGCTGCTGCCCCTCGGCGGCGCGCTGGCCTATGCGTTGTTCAACATCGCCACCCGCTTCCTCGGCCGCGACGAGGACGTCTGGACCACCTTTTTCTATACGGCCGTGGTCGGCGCGGTCGGCGCCACAATGGCCCTGCCCTTCGTCTGGCAGACGCCGCGCCTGGCCGATCTGCACCTGTTCCTGCTGGTCGGCGCGTTCGGCGCCGTCGGACAACTGGCGCTCATTCTGGCGCTCAACCGCGCCGAAGCCTCGGCGCTTGCGCCCTATCAGTATTCCCAACTGATCTGGGCGGCGCTGTTCGGATGGCTGTTCTTCGCCGAGATCCCTGATTTATGGACGGCGATCGGCGCGATGATCATCGTGTCGGCGGGCCTGTTCGTGCGCTGGCGCGAACGGATCGCGGCGCGGCGCGGGCGCTCGCCCTAACCGACGCGGCCGACGGCGTGCGACGATGCGTGCTTGACCCGGGTCAAGCCAGTCGCGCGCGGATCGCTTAAGGTTCAGCCAGCGGCCCGGCGTCGCGACCTCGCCGCTGCGGGGCCGCCCGACCGGCCGCGCATCCACGGGGCGGCGCGTCAGGCCGCGAAAGAAGCGCAGAATGGCGCCGCGCCAGAACCCAGGGAGATCCCCATGACGGAAGTTGTCATCGCGAGCGCGGCGCGGACGCCGGTCGGCTCGTTCAACGGCGCGTTCGCCAACACGCCGGCCCACGAGCTCGGCCGGGTCGCGATCGAGGCCGCGCTCGAGCGCGCCGGCGTCGCCAAGGAGGAGGTCTCGGAGACCATCCTCGGCCAGGTGCTGACCGCGGGCCAGGGCCAGAACCCCGCCCGCCAGGCCCAT
>CAZBIG010000074.1:0-10328 GCA_964491865.1 uncultured Neomegalonema sp.
TGCACCAGGGCAAGATCGCCGAGATGAAGACCGGCGAGGGCAAGACCCTGGTCGCGACCGCGCCGGTCTATCTGAACGCGCTCGCCGGCCGCGGCGTGCATGTGGTGACGGTCAACGACTATCTGGCCAAGCGCGACGCCGAGTGGATGGGCCAAGTTTATCGGTTTTTGGGGCTGAGCGTCGGCGTGGTCGTGCCGGGCCTCGACGACGCCGAGCGCCGCCGGGCGTACGCGTGCGACGTCACCTACGCCACCAACAACGAGCTCGGCTTCGACTATCTGCGCGACAATATGAAATATTCGCTCGCGGCGATGACCCAGCGCGAGCACGCTTTCGCCATCGTCGACGAGGTCGACTCGATCCTGATCGACGAAGCGCGCACGCCGCTCATCATCTCGGGCCCGACCGACGGCAACTCGGACCTGTACCTCCAGGTCGATCAGGTCGTCCCCAATCTGACCGAAGAGCATTACGAGCACGACGAAAAGCAGCGCACCATCGTCCTGACCGAAGAGGGCATGGAGTTCGTCGAAAAGGATCTGTTGAAGACCGGTCTGCTCAAAGAGGGCGCGACGCTGTACGATCCGGAAAACGTCAGTCTCGTGCACCACGTCAATCAATCTCTGCGCGCTCACAAGATGTTCACGCGCGACAAAGACTATATCGTGCGGGGCGACGAGGTCGTCATCATCGACGAATTCACCGGCCGGATGATGGCGGGGCGCCGTTATTCGGACGGCCTGCACCAGGCGCTCGAAGCCAAAGAGGGCGTCAAGATCCAGCCCGAGAACGTGACCCTCGCGAGCATTACGTTCCAGAACTACTTCCGCCTGTACGACAAACTGGCGGGAATGACCGGAACGGCGCTGACCGAGCAGTCGGAATTCGCCGAGATTTACGGTCTCGACGTGGTCGAGGTGCCGACCAATAAAGGGATCGCCCGCGAGGACGAACATGATCAGGTGTTCCGGACCTCGAAGGAGAAGTACGACGCCATCATCGAGGCGATCGCCGACGGGCAGCGGCGCGGCCAACCGATCCTGGTCGGGACCACGTCGATCGAGAAGTCCGAGCTGTTGTCCGGCATGCTGAAGGATCCCGCGACGCTGAAACGTCTGGCCGAGCGCTTGCGGATCTACGCCAGCGACGCGCCCGAAGACGGGACCAAGCAGGAAGTCGAGGCCAACGCCGAGCATCTCGAGCAGGCCGCCGCCGAGGGGGGCGTGCCCCATGCGGTGCTGAACGCGCGGTATCACGAGCAAGAGGCCTTCATCGTCGCCCAAGCGGGCCGCCCCGGCGCGGTCACGATCGCAACCAACATGGCCGGCCGCGGCACGGACATTCAGTTGGGCGGCAATGTCGACATGGCCGTCGCGGCGCGGGTGGCTGAAACCGGCGTCGACCCCGAGCGCTCGCCGGATCGGGTCGTCGAGATCCGCGCCGAGGTGACCGAAGAGATCGGCGAGGCCAAGCGCGTGGCGCTCGAAGCCGGCGGCCTGTGGGTGATCGGCACCGAGCGGCACGAGAGCCGCCGCATCGACAATCAGCTCCGCGGCCGTTCGGGACGGCAAGGCGACCCGGGGCGCTCGACGTTTTATCTGTCGTTGCAAGACGATCTGATGCGGATCTTCGGGTCCGATCGCATGGACGGCATGCTGCGCCGCCTGGGCCTGCAAGAGGGCGAGGCGATCGTGCACCCTTGGGTGAACAAGGCGATCGAGCGCGCGCAGAAGAAAGTCGAGATGCGGAACTTCGACATCCGCAAGAATTTGCTGAAGTACGACAACGTGATGAACGACCAGCGGAAGGCGATCTTCGAGCAGCGGCTCGAGATCATGTCCGCCGAAGAGGTCACCGAGACGGTGCGCGACATGCGCCACGAGGTGATCGACGAGCTGGTCTCTAAACACATTCCCGAGCGCTCCTACGCCGAGCAGTGGGAGACGGAAACCCTGGAGAAGGCCGTGGCGGCGATCTTCGGGGCTCCGCTGCCGGTGCACGCCTGGGCGCAGGAAGAAGGCGTCGACGACGAGGTGATCCGCGAGCGGCTGATCGAAGAGACCGATAAGCTGGCGGCCAAAAAGGCGATCGACATCGGCCGCGACCTGATGCGCGACATCGAGAAAGCGGTGTTGCTGCAGACCATCGACCACCACTGGCGCGAGCACCTGTCGACCCTCGACCATCTGCGTTCGGTGATCGGCCTGCGCGGCTACGGCCAGCGCGATCCGCTGAACGAGTATAAATCCGAGGCTTTCTCGCTGTTCGAGACTTTGCTGTCGCGGCTCCGGGTCGAGGTGGTCGGGCAATTGATGAACCTGCAGCTGGCCGTGCCCGAGGCGCAGGCGACCGAATTGCAGCCGACCCGGGTGAGCGTCAGCCTGTCGGGCCCTGCGAGCGCGCCGGGGCCGCTCAACCCGCCGCCCGAGGCGCCGTCCGGCGGACAGCAGGCCGCCGACGCGGGGGCGGCGGATCCGGCCGAGGCCGCCGAGGCCGAGCTCGAGCCGGCGAACGGCGGGGCCCGGGCGAAACCCGGCGGCGGCAAACGCGCGCAGCGTCGGGCGAAGGGGCGCCGGTGACGGCCCGCCCGACGGGCCCGGGGCCCCGCCGCGCCGGAGGCTGAGCGATGACGCGCGCGGCGCCGCCGCCGCTCGATCTGCGATCGGTGACCGCCGGCGCGCTGGCGGGCGGCCTGGTCGCGGTCGCCGTGTTGCTGTTGGTGAAGGACCCCGCCCCGGCGCCGAACCCGCCGCCGCCGACCGCCGAGCGGGCCGCGCCGCCGCCGATCCCCGCGCTCGATGCGGCCCCGGCCGCGGTGTCGGGCCGCCCGGCCTGGCTCGGGGCCGCCTATTCGACCGAGCCGGGCTGCGCGTCGGGCGTGGCGCCGCCGACCGCCGAGCGCAGCCTGCTGGTCGCGGACGCCCATCGGTCGGCCGAGGCCGGCTGCGTGTTCGTCGCCCGTCACGCCGCCGCCGAGGCTCGGATCGCGGTCGCGGTGCGGGCTTGCCTGGGCGCGGAGGCGCGGTTCGCCGATCTGGCGCTGATCGAGGCGCTCGACGCGGCCACGCCCGCCCGCCGGGTGGCGCTGCGCCTCGCGGACCGGGCCGCGCCGGAGATCCATCACCTCTGCGCCGACACGGACCGCTGAGCCCGTCGGAGCCCCGGCCGCCGAAAATCCGCCGCGCCGCTCGATCTGACGCGCCCGCCCTGGTCAGATCCGCGCGCGGGGGCTACACCCGGCGGCCGGCCCCGGCGGCGCGGGCGATGGGGGGAGCAGGCGGCGATGACGATGGACCAGCTGATCGCGATCGCGATCCTGCTCGGGGCGCTCGGGCTGTTTTTGCAGGGGCGCTATCGGCACGATCTGATCGCGCTCGGCGTGCTGGTGGCCGTGGCCCTCACGGGGCTCGCGCCCGGGGACGCGGTGTTCGACGGCTTTGGGCATCCGGCCGTGCTGACCGTGATGGCCGTGCTGATCCTGTCCGCGGCGCTGAACCGCTCGGGCGTGGTCGAACTCGCCGCCGCCCGGCTCGGGCCCTACACCGAGAACGCGCTCGCGCATGTGCTGGTGCTGTGCGCGGCGGTCGCGGTGCTGTCGGCTTTCATCAACAATGTGGGCGCCCTCGCGCTGATGATGCCGGTCGCGCTCGCGACCGCGTCGGAGCACGGGCGCAACCCCGCGATTTTGCTGATGCCCTTGGCGTTCGCCGCGATTCTGGGCGGCATGACGACGCTGATCGGCACGCCGCCCAACATCATCGTGGCCAATTTCCGGGCGGGCGCCGAGCCGTTCGGCCTGTTCGATTTCACGCCCGTCGGCTTGCCGGTCGCGGCGGCGGGCGTGGCGTTCGTGGCGCTGGTCGGATGGCGGCTGCTGCCGGAACAGCGCCGGGCGGCCAACCCGCAAGCCGCGCTGTTCGAGGTCGGGGGCTATCTGACCGAGCTGCGGGTCACCCGCGACAGCCCTCTGGTCGACCGCCCGATGCGCGAGGCGACGCTGCTGTTCGAGCATGGCGCGAGCGTGTTCGGCATTCAGCGCAGCCACCCGCTTGAGGAGGGCGGCGCCGCCGACGGCCAGCGGGTGGCGGCGGTCGGCTATCGGGTGTTGAACGCGGGCGACGTGCTGCTGGTGCGGGCGAGTTCCGAGACGCTGTCGAAGCTGATCGCGAGCTATAAGCTCGAGGTCGCGAGCGAGGCCAAGGACCGCCGCCTGAAACTCGATCGGGAGATCGACTGGAAGGACGCCAGCCTGCTCGAGGCGGTGGTGTCGCCGTCGTCGCCCTTGATCGGCCGCAACGCCCGCTTCGTCGACCGCATGTTCGGCCGAAACGTGACCCTGTTGGCGCTGGCGCGTCAGGGGGCGCCGATCGTCGGGCGCTTGCGCGAGCAGACTTTCCAGGCCGGCGACGTGGCGCTGCTGCAGGGCGACGCCGCGGCCCTGCCGCAGATCACGGAGCGCTTCGCCTTGTGGCCGCTCGCCAATCGCGGGCTTGATATCGGGGTGGGGACGCGCCGGCCGCTGACGGCGCTGGCGGTGTTCGCGGCGGCGATCCTGTTGGGGGTGAGCGGGGCGGCCTCGATCGGCGTCGCCTTTCTGCTGGCGGTGATCGTCTATGTGCTGCTGGGGATCCTGCCGCTGCGCGAGCTGTACGCCGAGGTCGACTGGTCGGTCATCGTGTTGCTGGGCGCGATGTTTCCGCTTGGCTCGGCGCTCGAGCGGACGGGCGTGACGACGTTGGTGGCGGAGGGGCTGGTGAACGGCGCCGGGGCGCTGGCGTTGCCGGCCGCCGCGGTGCTGACGCTGCTGCTGGTCGCGACGATGTTCTTGTCGGACGTGATCAACAATGCAGCGACCGCCTTGCTGATGGCCCCCTTGTCGATCGAGATCGCGACTGCGCTCGAGGCCAATCCGGACGCGTTTTTGATGGCGGTCGCCGTCGGCGCGTCCTGCGCGTTCCTGACCCCGATCGGCCACCAGTGCAACACGCTGGTGATGGGCCCGGGCGGATACCGGTTCGGCGACTATTGGCGGATGGGCCTGCCGCTCGAAGCGCTGATCGTCGTGGTGGCGGTGCCGATGATCTTGCTGGCGTGGCCGCTCTGACAGGCGCGGGGCCGTCGGCTCTCGAAAGCGGCCTCGCGGCGCGGCCCATCGAGGGCCGCTTCGCGACCGCGCCGGGCGCGCGGACAGCGGGGGCGCCGGGGAGACCCGAGGGGCGACAAACGGCGCCGAGGGGGGCCAAGGGAGACGCCAAGGGAGACGCCAAGGGACGCCAAGGGGCGATTAGGGGCGGGTGACGCGGCGCAAAGAGGGGCCTTCGATCGGAGGAGGGGACGGGGGCCAAGAGGGGGCGGCGTTCCTGGGGGTCATGAGGGCGCGCCGGGGCGCACCGGGGCGCACCGGGGCGCACCGGGGCGATCCGGACCCGTCGCCGGGATCGCGCGGGCCGCCCGGGCCGCCCGAAAAGCTGCGCAGGAAGTGAGAAGCGGACGGCGCCGCCGCCCGCGCGGCCATTTGGCGGAGAGGCGCGCGCTGCGGTCGCGCAGCCCCTCGCGTCGCGCATGCCGAAAGCCGTCCGCCGCGATCCGCGCGCCGGAAGCCGCCCACCGGGATGCGTCCGCTGGGATCCGCCCGCTGGGATCCGCCCGTCGCGTCTCGCCCGCGCCGCCGCGCGGGACGGACGAGACGCTCTCCCCAGGCCTCTCTTCAGGCCTCTCCCCCCGGCTCGTCCCAGGGCTCGTCGCAGGGCTCGTCGCAGGGCTCGTCGCAGGGCTCGTCGCAGGGCTCGCCCCCCGCTCGCCCCCCGCTCGCCCCTGCGCTCACCCGCTGGCGCTGGCCCGCGCGGCGGCGATGGCGCGCCAGATCTTCACCGGCGTCAGCGGCGTTTCGAGGTCTTCGACGCCCAACGGCCGCAACGCGTCGAGGATCGCCAGGGTCGCCGCCGGGGTCGCGCCGACCGAGCCCGCCTCGCCGCAGCCCTTGACGCCGAGCGGGTTGGTGGTCGCCGGCGCGGTCTCGGACAGCGTGACCGAGAACAGCGGGAAGTCGGCGGCGCGCGGCAGCGCATAGTCCATCAGCGAGCCGGTCAGCGGCTGGCCGGTCTCGGCGTCCCAGCGCGCGCCTTCGAGCATCGCTTGGCCGACGCCTTGCGCGACGCCGCCATGCACTTGCCCCTCGACCAGAAGCGGGTTCAGCACGCGGCCGAAATCATCGACGATCACGTAGGAGACGAGCCGCGGCCAGCCGGTCTCGGGGTCGATTTCGACCTCGGCCACATGGGCGCCGTTCGGGAAGGTCGAGGTCCGTTCGGTCACGCCGCCCTCGCCGAGCAGCGCGTCGACCCCAGCCTCGGGGGCGAGGTCGGCGGCCGCCGCGGCGGCGGCCCATAAATCGAGCGCGCGGTCGGTGCCGGCCACTCGGAACACGCCGCCCTCCTCGGGCGAGAAGGCGATGTCGACCTCGGCCGCTTCGAGCTTTTCGGCGGCGGCGCGCCGGCCCTTCTCGATCACGTCGTCGGCCGCTTGGAACAGCACCCGATGCGCGATGATCGCCGAGCGCGATCCGCCGGTGCCGCCGCCCGCGGGCAGAAGATCGCTGTCGCCGGGCAGCAGATCGATGCGCTCGAGCGGCGCGCCGAGCTTCTCGTGAATGAGCTGCGCCCAGACGGTCTCGTGCCCCTGGCCGGTCGATTGCGTGCCGATCCAGGCCTCGATCCGACCGTCCGGCCGGACGCGGATCCGGGCGTTTTCGATCGGGCCGCCGCCGGTGCGCTCCATGTAATAGGCGACGCCGACGCCGCGCAGCAGGCCGCGCCGGGCGGACGCCGCTTTGCGCGCGTCGGCGCCCGCATAGTCGGCGGCCGCCAGCGCGGTCTCGAGCGTCGCCCGGCAATCGCCGCTGTCATAGACGCCGCCCTCGGCGCGCCAAGGCATGTCGGCCGCGGTCAACAGGTTGCGCCGCCGGATCTCGGCCGGATCGAGCCCGATCTGACGCGCCGCCTTCTCCATCAGCCGCTCGGTCACATAGGCGACCTCGGGGCGCCCCGCGCCGCGATAGGCGTCGGTCGGCGTGGTGTTGCTGAAGGCCCCTTCGACTTCGGCGTAGAGCGTGGGCAGCCGGTACATGCCGCCGAGCAGCGGGGCCGAAAACAGCCCGTGCACAGCAGCGCCGAATTGCGAGTAGTAAGCGCCGAGGTTCGACACCGAGCGCGAACGCATCGCCAACAGCCGCCCGTCGGCGTCGAAGGCCGCTTCGGCCAGCGTGTCGAGGTCGCGGCCCTGCGCGTCGGACAGGAAGCTTTCGCTGCGGTCCGCGGTCCATTTGACCGGTCGGCCGATCAGCTGCGCGGCCATCGCCGCCAGGGCGTATTCCGGATGCACCATCAGCTTCATGCCGAAGCCGCCGCCGACGTCGGGCGTCAGCACGCGCAGCCGCTCGGGCGCGACGCCGAGATGCTCGGCGAGGTTGCCGCGCATCGCATGCACGCCCTGGGTCGCCACATGCAGCGTCCAACGCTCGGTGTCAGCGTCATAGGCGGCGTTGATCGCGCGGGGCTCCAGGGCGAACACCACCAACCGCTGATTGCGCACGCGCAGCGCCACCCGGTGCGCGGCGGCGGCGAAGGCGGCGTCGGTCTTGTCGGCGTCGCCGGCCTCCCACGAGAAGGCGAGGTTGCCCGGGGCCTGCCCATGCAGCGTCGGCGCGCCTTCGGCGCGGGCGGCCCGCCCCTCCGAGACCGCCGCCAACTCTTCGTAATCGAGCGCGATCAGTTCGGCCGCGTCGCGCGCGGCGGCCGGGCTTTCCGCCACCACCATCGCGACCGGCTGGCCGACGAAGCGGACCACGCCGTCGGCGAGATGGGGCATGGCGACCGGCGCGATCTCGGCGCCGCTGCGGTCGAGCACGGGGGCTTTGTTCACCAGCGGCTTCAAGCCGTAGGCGGCGACGTCCCGGTGATCGTAGACGGCGACCACGCCCGGCGCCGCGCGCGCCTCGGTCAGATCGACGGCGCTGATCCGGGCGTGCGCCATGGGGCTGCGCAGCAGCGCGGCGTAAAGCTGCCCCGGCAGGGTCAGATCGTCGACATACCGGCCCTGACCGCGCAGGAATCGCGCGTCCTCGCGCCGCCGCACGGGCTGGCCCACTCCGAATTTCATCACGCCGTCCGGCATGCGCGCCTCCTGGGGAAAACTCGTTCGCGACGATGCGCGCGGACGGCGTCGGGTCAAGGGCGCCGGGCGTTGCGACGCCCCGATCCGGGGAAGATGCGGTCGCTGACGCGGTCTCTGCGCGGTCTCTCGCGCGACGTCAGACGGTTAGCGGCCTGAAGGCGGGTCGAGACGGGTCAACACCGCCCGTCCCACGCCTCGGACGCCGTCAGGCCCCAGAAAATAGGGCGCGGTCGACAGTCGGACCGATTGCCGCGGTTGGCCGGGCGCGTTGCGCGCGGTGTAGGTCTCGCCGAGGTCGACCCCGGCGTCCCACACCCACAGCGGCGCGGTCGCCTCGGCCCGCCAGGCGCCGTCGTCGTCGAGCAGCGAGATCGCGGCGATCCCGGTGAACCAGTCGGGGCTGGGCCCGAGCATGGTGGCGAAGGAGATCAACGGGTGTCCGCGGCTCGCTTGGATCTCGAAGGCGGCGACGCCGACGCCCGTGGCGGGCGGATCGGCTTTCACGATCGACGAGACGCGCTTGCGCCGCATGGCCTCGGCCAGTTCCGCCTCCAGCACCGCGGGCCGGCCGTTGGTCGCGACCAACGCCAACCCGCTGCTCGCGGTGTCGCCATCGGCGAACAGGCTGTAGCGGGCGTTGTGGGCGACGGCGACGATCGTCGTCATGTGGCCGCCCGGCGGAAAGTCGCGCGGGTGGGTGTCGGCCGACCAGGCGAACCGCGCCTCGACGCGATAGCGCGCTTGATCGGCCCGGGGCGCGACTTGGGGCGCCGCTTGGGGCGCGGCCTCGGACGCCTTCGGTTGCGCGTCGGTCGGGGCGTCGTCTCGCGCTTGGTTTTGGGCTTCGGCGAGCCCGGCCGTCAGAAAAACCGCCGCCGCTGCGAGCCGCCCGAGCGCCCGGGCCGGATGTCGTCTCATCGCCGCGCCCCCCTTGTGCAATGCGTGATGCCTCGCGGCGCACGCTAGCCGACAAACGGGTCGGGCGCGAGAGCGGCGGCTCAAAACGGCGCCGGCTCGCCCTGATAGGTCTCGAACACGCCGCTGGTTTCGAGGCTGAGCGCGTCGAAGCGCTTGAGCAGGCCTTCGGCGCTTTCGCTCGCCGAAATCTCGGCGTTCGGGCCGCCCATGTCGGTGCGGACCCAGCCGGGATGATAGGCGCCGACGGCGACGCCCTCGGGCCGCAAATCGGTCGCGAGGTTCCGGGCCAGATTGGTCGCGGCCGCCTTCGACGCCCGATAGGGATAGGCGCGCCCCGGCGCCCGGGCGCTCGAGCCCATCAGGCTCGACAGGATCGCCGCTTTGGGCGCGGCGGATCGGGCGAGATTGGGGCGCAGCGCGCGGATCAGCGCATAGGGCCCGTAGACGTTGGTCATCAGCACCGTTCGCCACGCGTCGAGGTCGTGATCGGGGCTGTCGAGACCGGCGAAACTGTTGAGCGCGCCCGCGTTCGCCACCACCAAATCGATCGGGCGGTCGCGCAGCCTTTCGGCGAGCGCCTCGGTCGAGGCGGGGTCGAGCACGTCGAGCGGCGCGATCTCGACGGCGCCGGTCAGCGCCGCCAAGGCCTGGAGGCGCTGGGCCGCCTCGGGGCGCCGCGCGGTCGCCACCACCCGGTCGCCGCGGGCCGCGGCCTGTTCGGCGAGCGCCAGGCCGATCCCGCGATTCGCCCCTGAGATCAGCAGGGTGACGGCGGTCATGAAGTGGTCTCCGGGGCGTTCTCCAAGCCGTTCTCCAAGCCGTTCTTCAAGTCTTTCGCCAAGTCCTTCGCCAAGTCCTTCTCCAAGTCGTTCTCCGGGCCCGGCTCCGGGTCGACGGAGAGCGCCGCGGTCAGGCGCGTCAACATGAGCGTCTGGCCGCCGGCCTCGGCGCGGATGCGTCTCAAGTCGGCGTAAGCCGCAGGGCGCTCGACGCCGTCCGGGCCCGCCACGAACAGCGTCAGAACCGGGCCGGGGACGCGCGCGACGCCGGCGGCCGCCGCGCGGCGCATCACCTCGACGCCCATCCGGTCGAGGCGGCAGGCGGCTTCGAGGCGGCTGTGGTCGGTGAGGGGTTGATCGAGACGGTCTTCGGCGGTCCAGCGCATGGGCCGATGGTAACGCCTGCGACGGCGCGCGCCAGATCGATCGACAGGTCGAACGGCAGGTCGATCGACAGGT
>CAZBIG010000075.1:0-10277 GCA_964491865.1 uncultured Neomegalonema sp.
GCGACCTTTGAGATTTCGTCGGGCGGGGGCGGCGGCTGGGGCCCGCCCGAGGCGCGCGATCCGGAGGCGCGTCGCCGCGACGTCGAGAACGGCTGGCCGCCGGCGCCGCCGGCGGGCGCCGCGGCCGAGCCGGCGTCTTCCGGGCCGGGGTCTTCCGCGCCGGCGTCTTCCGGGGCGGGGGGCTGAGCGGATGCGGTATCGTCTGGCCGTCGACGTGGGCGGCACCTTCACCGACGTGGTGGCGGTCGATCAGGCCGGACGCGTCGCCTTCGCCAAAGCGCCGAGCACGCCGGAAGACCAGACCGAGGGCGCCATGGACGGGATCGCGACGCTCGCTTCGGGGCTCGGCCTGTCGACCGCCGCCCTGCTCGGGCGGGTCGACCGCCTGGTCCATGGGATGACGGTCGCCACCAACGCGCTGCTCGAGGGCAAGGGCGCGCGGGTGGGGCTGCTGACCACCGAAGGCCACCGCGACGTGCTCGAGATGCGCGAGGGGCTGAAGCCCGAACGCTATAATCTGCGGCTGCCGCGTCGCGAGCCGCTGGCGCCGCGGTCCCGCCGGTTGCCGGTGCGCGAGCGGCTGCGCGCCGACGGAACGGTCGAGACTTCGCTTGATCCGACCTCGCTGGCGGCCGCGATCGCCGCCTTGCGGCGGGCCGAGGTCACGTCGGTGGCCGTCTGCTACCTGCACGCCTATCGCGACCCGAGGCACGAGATCGAGACCGCGCGCGCGGTCCGCGAGGCGATGCCGGACGCGCATATCTCGCTCTCCTCCGAAGTGCTGCCGCAGATCAAAGAATTCGAGCGGGTCTCGACCACGGTCGTGAACGCCTATGTCGCGCCGCTGATCGCGCGGTACCTCGCGCGGTTCGAGCGCCGGCTGCGCGACGAAGGCCTGTCCGTCCCGCTCCTCGTCATTCTCTCTCATGGCGGGGTCGCGCCGGCCGCAGAGGCGGCGCGGATCGCCGCGGCGACGGTGTTGTCGGGGCCGGCGGGCGGCGTCGCGGGGGCGCGGCGGGTGTCCGACGCGCTCGGCGCGCCGGATCTTCTGACCCTCGACATCGGCGGAACCTCGAGCGACATCGCCCTGATCCTGGGCGGTCAGGCCGCCTTGTCGACCGATCGGTCGATGGCCGGCGAGCGGATCGCGTTGCCGGCGCTCGACATCGCCGCGCTCGGGGCCGGCGGCGGGTCGATCGCCCGCGTCGGACCGGACGGGCTGCTGCGCGTGGGGCCCGACAGCGCCGGCGCCCGGCCGGGGCCGATTTGCTATGGTCGCGGCGGGACCGAGCCGACGGTGACCGACGCGAACCTCGTGCTCGGGCTGCTCGACGCCGAGCGGTTCGCGGGCGGCGCGATGCGGCTGGATCGGGACGGGGCGGTCGCCGCCTTCGAAGCGCTCGGCGCCCGTCTCGGGGTGTCGGCGCTCGCCGCCGCCGAGGGCGTGCGCGCGGTGATGACCGCCGAACTCGCGGAAGGCGCGCGGCTGGCCACGGTGCGCCGCGGGATCGACCCGAGGCGGCTCGCTCTGCTCGGCTTCGGCGGCGCGGCGGGGCTCCATCTCGTCTCGGTCGCGCGGCGCCTCGGCGTCTCCCGAGCGCTGCTGCCGCGCGAGGCCTCGGTGCTGTCGGCGTGGGGCATGCTCGGGGCCGAGCTGCGGACCGAGCGGACGCAGAGCCTGGTGGGCGCGGTCGACGCGCTCGACCTGGTCGAGGTCGCGCGGGTTTTGGACGCGCTGGCCTCGGCCGAGCGCGCGCGGCTGGCGAGCTGGACCGACGCGCCGGTCGAGATCAGCCGGTCGGCCGAAATGCGCTATGGCGAACAGATCCACGACATCGCGGCGCCGCTTGACGGGATCGATTTGGCCGGCGCGGACGCGCGACAGGCGTTGACCCGGGCGTTCGAGGCGCGGCATCGCGCGCTCTACAATTACGCGTTGCCGGACCAGGCGCCGGTTCTGGTCAATCTGCGGGTCGCGGCCTCGGCGCGGGATCCGGCCCCGGCGCCGGCGCCGGGGGCGCCGGGGTCGGCGGTCGCGGCCTCTCCGATCGGCGAGCGGCGGATCTGGATCGGCGAGCCCGCCGCGACCGCCGGCTGGCGTTCCGTTCCGGTCTTCGCCTTCGAGGCGCTCGCGCCCGGGGCGCGGCTCGACGGTCCGGCGGTGATCGACGCGCCGAGCACCTCGGTGCTGCTCGAAGCGGGCGACGCCGCGGTGGTCGCCGAGACCGGCGCGCTGGACATCGCGGTGGCGATCGGCGCGGGCGACGGGCGGGAATGATCGGGCGCGCCCGGTTTGGGCCGCGCGGCGGCGGCGATCTCGCCAAGCGGTCGAGCTTGCCGCGGCTTCGCATCCTCCGATAAGAGGCGGGCCGCGACCGGGCGCGCGCGCCGCCGTCGCCCGGGGATCTCTCGGCCTCGCCCCCCGCCGCCGTCTCGACCGGCCGCCCGCAGCAGTCTGACTGGAACGCCGATGTCCCTCGATCTGTCGATCAAGCGCATGCAAGCCCAGATCGCCGCCGTCGAGCGCGCGATGTCCCTGCTGCGCGCGCAGCTCGAGCGGGTCGCCGAGACCGCCGGGGGCGCGGTCGATCCCGACCCCCGCGAGACCTGGTCCGGCCTCGCGGCGCTGCTGCGCTCGGGCGAAGCGCTGGCGGCGCGCTCGCAGGCGAGCTATGCGCCGTTCGCCGAAGGGGTGTGCGTCGCGTTCGACCCGGACGTCTCTCAGATGAGCGTCGTGGTCGCGCACGACCTGGTTGAGGCGAGCCCGCTCGGCGTCGAGACGATCCGCCACGGGCGGCTGCTGGTCCATCCCGTGTTCAAGGGGGCGACGCGTCCGCGCTGGCTGACGCTCGAGACCAGTCTGTTCGCGGATGATTTGCTGACGGACGTCGATAAAGAGATCACGGCGACCGCCTCGGTCCAGATCGAGGGGGACGCGGCGCTGACCGAGGATAATCTCTACCTGACGCTGCGGCTGGAGTTCGCCGATCGCATGGTCGATTTAGCGACCCGCAGCATCCCGCTGACCACCGTGCCCATGGCCTTTTCGATCCCGTTCGAGGCGGCGCTTTGGTCCGAGGTCGACCGCGCCGCCGTCAAGCGGGCCATCCTGCTGATCGGACTGCCCACCGACGGGACCTATCGGGTGGCGATCGACGCTTTCGCCGTGCGCGACGCGGCCTGAGGCGGGGCGCGTGCGCATTCTCTACGTCTCGCCCGAGGCGCCGTTTCTGCCGGCGGGCGGCATCGGCACTTATCTCGGCTACATGGCTGCGGCGATGGCGGCGGCCGGGCACGAGGTTTTTCTGCTGACCTGGCCGCCCGACGCGGTCGCGGCGACGGTCGAAGACACCGCGCCCTTCGCCCGAGACCGGGTGTTCTTCGCCCGACCGCCCGCCGAGACGGACGGCGACCCGGACTGGGCGGCGGCGACGGCCCTGGCGCCTCGGATCCTGCAATTGGTCGAAGAACTCGATATCGACGTGATCGAGGCGGCCGATTATCGCGCCTCGGCCTGCGTCGCGTACCAGCGTCTGCAGTCGCGGACGCGCCCGAGGCAGACGCTCTGCGTCACCTACAATCACGGCTTCATCCACGATTTCTTCGAGGCCGATCAATTCCATATGCCGCGCTGGAGCCAGGATCGGCTGCTGAGCGAGCGCCAGCAATGCCGGATCAGCGACCTGGTGATCGCGCCCTCGCGGGCGGCCGCGGCGCGGCTGCGTGATTATCAGATCGAGACGCCCGTGCGGGTGGTGCGCGAACCCTTTCGGTTCGACCGCGCGGCGCCGTTCGAAGGGCCAGCCCGAGAGCTGTGCTATCTTGGGCGGATTTCGATCTCGAAGGGAATCGATCGGCTGGTCTTTTTCGCCAATCAGATGACCCCGGTTTGGCGCCCCGAGCGCATCCGCTTGATCGGCGGGCTGGTCGAGACGCCCTTCGCGGTCGGCGACATGGCCGACTACGTCCACACGCGGCTCGCGCCCGAATTGCGCGCGCGGACGGTGCTTCACGGGCTGTTGCCGCGCGCCGACGGGCTGGCGCTGCTGTCGGCGGGCGGCGTCGCGCCGCATTTCAGCGGGGCCGACACGTTCTCTTACGCCTGTGTCGAGTCGATCGATCGGGGTTTGGCGCCGGTGACGCTGGCCGGATCGCCGATGGCCGAATTCTTTCCCGAGGACCTGCGCGATCGGCTGTTCGATCCGCAGTTTCGCAACATCGCCGAAGAACGTCGGCGCTTCGAACGGCTGCTCGCGGACGGGCCGGCGGTGGTGCGGGCGCTCCAAGAGCGCAATCGGGCCGAGCTTGCGCCCGAGCGGGCCGCCGAGGCGATGGGCGCCGCCTATGCGGCCGCGCTCGAGGCCAAGCGCGGGGTGATGCGTCGGCGCGGGGCCGCGCCACGGCCGTCGAGCGCCGACGTCACGGTTTTGATCCCGTACGCGGAACCTGGCGCGGGGCTGGCCGAGACGGCCGATTCGCTCGCGGTCCAAACCGCGGGAGAGCCCGCCGTGCTGATTTGCGTGGACGGCGCCGCCGCCGAGGCGGAGCCGGCGCTCGACGCGGCCCGGATCCGTCTCGGCCGGTGCCAGACCGCGGCGCAGCCCTTGGGCGGGGCGGCGGCCGCCCGAAATCTGCTCATCGCGCGGTGCGAGACCCGGTTCGCGCTGTTTCTCGAGCCGGGCGACGCCCTCGAGCCCACGGCGCTCGCCCGTCTGCTCGAGGCCTACGCCGCCGCGCCCCGGCCCGTGGCGGCGGCGCTGCCCGGGCGGCGCGCGTTCGATCAGGGGCGCGAGGCGGCGGGGCCCGTCCTGCTCGGCGACCATCTCCACTGGACGCGCAACGATCTGACGTTGACGGCGCTGATCGAGACCGACGCGGCGCGGGCGATCGGCTTCGACGCGACGCGGCGCAACGGCGAAGACGCGTCCTGGGCGTTTTGGCTCGATTTCCATTTGAGCGGGCGGCGGGCGGCGTTCGCGCCCGAGCCGCTGCACCGGGTTCGGCGCCGGGCGCGCGATCCGGATCTCGGCGCGACGCAGGGCGCCCGCGCGGGCACGCTGGCCATGCTGCGGCGCCTGGTCTTCGAGCGCGCCGAGACGGACCCCGCGCTCGCCAAAGCGCTGATCCGCGCCCTGATCGCCGAGCGCCAAACTTAGCCTCGCCGAGCCTCGCCAAACCGCGCCCGCCGCGTCATCGAGATCGGCAGGTCCGACACGGCCCTCCGCGGCGCGGGCGCGGCGCCGGGGCGCGCGGCGGGTCAGTCCTCGGCGGTCATCCAGGCGTGCGGGCCGGTCGCGAGCGCGCGCGCGATCTCGTCGAAATTGGCGACCAGGCGCGCCATCGGCTCGGGGTTCATCCGCAGATTGTCGGGCGCGTCATGGACGTCGGCCCGGCCGAGCGCGCCCTTGGCGGCCGCGGTCGCCGACGCGCTGAAGCGCCCGTCCGGCCGGAACATCTCCTCGTAGGTCAAGCGCCACAGCCGCGGGCAGGTCGCCGCCAGACGGTCGACGGCCGCGTCCTGCTCGGTCAATTCCGTGATCCGCGCGGCTACGCGGTCGGGCTCGAGACGGAGCGTCGGCTTGTCGCGGACGAACTCCTCGGGACGCTCGACGCGCCACACGTCGGTGCGGATCGACATCTCCTCGGAGATCACCATCCGCAGCTTGTTGCGCCGCACGATCCGCACCAGCGCGGCGCCCTGATCGGCGATGAAGTCGAAGATATAGGGCCGCGCGCGCCCGATCTCGCCGATCGGCGGCACGAAGCCGAGCGCATAGTGTTTGACGTCGATCGCCAACGGGCGGCCGTCGGCGGCGCTCCGCAGCGCGTCGATATACGCCGGAAAAAGCCAGCGATGGGTCTCCGGGTGGATCAGCCCGGGCTCGGCGCGCTGCCGATCGCGGACATAGGCGTAGAACCGGTGCGGCTTGGTCAGGTCGCCGTGGAATATTTCGTCGCAGTCCAGCGCGCCGAGACTGAACAGATAGCGCCGGAATACGGTCGTGCCGCTGCGTTGCCGCCCCATAATGAAGATCAAATCGCTCATCGCGCCCTCCTGAAGCGCCGGGCGCGGGCGAATTCAAGCCGCGCGGGTGTGACCGAGCGCATAGCCGGATTTTGTAAACCCCCGTATCGGCTGGCCTTGGCAGCGCCACAAGAAGTCGTTCGCGCCGCGCCGGACCTCCGGCGCCGGCCGCGGAACGGCGCAACAGCGGAGCGGTGAGACGCCATGAGCCAGACGGCTGATCCCAGGGCCTCCGGGCAACAGACGCGCGGCTGCGACCCCAGCCCGCTAGGAAGCGCGCGCCGCGATAGGGTAGACGCAGACCCGGCGGATCATGATGGATCTTCGGGAAAAGGGTCGTCCCCCATGGCTTCAGGTCAGAACCTCGGCCCCGATGGGGCCGCGGCGCCCTTGCGCTCGGTGCGCGACGCCCTGCGCGAATGTCGGCTGCTGATCATCTTCACGGCCGTGTTCGGGGTCGCGGTGAACCTGCTGCTGCTCACCGGGCCGCTGTACATGCTGCAGATCTACGATCGGGTGATCGCGAGCGGCTCGTTGCCGACCCTGCTGGCGCTCACCCTGCTGATGGTGGCGGCCTACGCGGCGCTCGGCCTGATCGATTACGCCCGAGCGTCGGTGGCCGGCAAGGTCGGTCTGCGGCTCGAGCGCCTGATCGCCGAACGCCTGGTGCGCTCGGCCTGGTCGCGGCCGAGCGGCGCCAGCCTCAGCCGCGGGTCCGATCTGCTGCGCGATCTCGACACCTATCGCGGCTTCATCGGCGGGCAGGCGCTGATCATCGCCACCGATCTGCCGTTCACCCCGCTGTTCGTCGCGGTGGTGTTCCTGCTGCATCCCTGGCTGGGCGGCTTCGCCTTGCTTGCGATCGTGATGCTGGGCTCGATCGCGCTCGCGGCGCGCGTGCTGACCCGGCGGCGGCTGGAAGAGGCGCAGGAGCGGGCGCAGTCGAACGCGCGTTTCGTGCTGAACGTGGCGACCGCGTCGGAAGCGGTTCGCGCCATGGGCATGGGCGGGGCGCTGGCCGGGCGGTGGCGGAACGAGCGCGACGAGCTGGTGGGCAAAATGGCCGTCGCCAGCGAGCGGGCCGCAAGCTTCAAGTCGACGACCAAGGCCTCGCGCTTCGCCGTGCAGTCTCTGATCCTTGGGATCGGCGCGTATCTGGTGCTGCAGAACGAGTTGACCCCGGGCGGCATGATCGCCGCCAGCATCATTCTCGGCCGCGCTTTGGCGCCGATCGAGCAGGCGCTCGCCTCCTGGAGCCAGTTCGGCGCCGCGCGCACGGCGCGGGTCAACCTCGACGCGGCGCTCGCGGAAGCGGCGGAGGATTTCGGCGGCGCGCGCGCTGCGATGCCGCCATTGTCGGGCGAGGTGTCCTTCGACCGGCTGACCTATACGCCCCCGGGCGCGAACCAGCCGATTTTCTCGGACGTGTCGATCCGGGTGCCGGCGGGGGCCGCGGTGGGCGTCATCGGCCCGAGCGGGGCGGGCAAATCGACGATCGCGCGACTGCTGGTCGGGGTGCTGCGGCCGAGCTTCGGCTGCGTGCGCATCGACGGCGGCGACGTGCGCCAATACGACCCCGAGCGGCTCGGGCGCGAGATCGGCTTCCTGCCCCAGGAGGTCGGCCTGCTCGACGGCACGGTGGCCGAGAACATCGCCCGGTTCGAGTTGAACCGAGAGGAAGAGATCTTCGAAGCGGCGCGCAAAGCGCGCGTGCACGACCTGATCCAGCGTTTGCCTCAAGGCTATCAGACCCGAATCGGGCCGAGCGGCATGCCGCTGTCGTCGGGTCAGCGCCAACGGGTCGGACTCGCCCGGGCGCTGTTCGGCGCGCCGAAGGTGATCGTGCTGGACGAGCCCAACGCCAATCTCGACGATGTCGGCGAAGCCGCGCTGTTGGACGCCCTCGAAGAGGTGTCGAAAAGCGGCGCGACGGTGTTTCTGATCACGCACAAGATGGCGCTGCTCGAGAATGTGCGCGCGCTGCTGGTGCTGAACGCGGATCGCTCGGTGATGTACGGGCCGCGCGACGCGGTGCTCGAACGGCTCCAGCGGAAATCGGCCGGGGGACCGCCGCGCCGTTTGCCGCCGGCGCAGGGCGGGGCTCAGGCCGAAGCGTCGGCCGCCGCGCAGTCCCGCGCTTCGGACCCGCGCGCCTCGGACCCGCGCGCTTCGGACCCCCGCGCCGCCGACGCCCGCCCCGGCCACCCGAGCGGCGGTCAGCCCTCGGTCGCGCCGAAATCCGGCGGCCCGGAAGAGCGGAACGACTGATCGACCGCGGTCTCCGGCGGTCGCCGCGACCGAGCACACAGTTTTCACGCGGCGCGCGCGACGACGCCGCTTTCAGGAGGAGGCGGCGATGATCCGCTTAGTTCTCGGCGTCGTGATGGGCGTGCTGGCGCTGCTGCTGTTCCTGATCTCGGACATGGACCTCAGCCCCGACGGCGTTCTGACGCTCGACACGCTGTTCGGTTCGGTCTCGCTGGTCGCGTTCGGATCGATGTCTTGGATGGCCGGGCCGATCTCGGCGGTCGAGGCGCTTGACACCGGCGCCACCGAGCGCTGGCTCGCGGCGATCGCGCTGGCGGCGGGCTCGGGCGTGCTGATCGGCCTGAACGGCCGGAAAGTGTCGCCCTTCATCACCGAAGAGGCCGGTCAGGAAGTCGCGGTCTATGATCCGCTGCTGGCGGGTTTGCCCCGACGGCGCATCACCGACCGGGGACGGCCGTCGATCGTGTTCGGGCTGTCCGTCATCGGCGTGTTCTTCGGCGGCATGATGCTGTGGAGCGCCGTCGCCCCGGTGGAGAGCGCGGCCGTGGCCCCGGCCCGCGTTCGGGTCGAGACCAACCGCCGGATCCTGGACCATCCGGACGGCGGCACGGTCGCCTCGCTGGCGGTGAAAGAGGGCGATAAGGTCAGCCGCGGGCAGGTGCTGCTCAGCCTCGACCGAACCGAAGCGGAAGCCGAACTGGCGGTCCTGTCGCGCCGACGCGACGCGCTGTTGACGCTGCAGGCGCGCCTGTTGGCCGAACAGGGCCAGTCGAACCGGGTCGTCTATCCCGAAGATCTGATCGAGCGCGCGCGCCAGGACGATCAGCTTCGGCAGATGGTCGATGGTCAGGACGCCTTGTTCGACGCCGCCAACAAGGCGTTTCGCGGCGAGATGGAGGTCGGCGAGCGGCGCATTCTGCAGCTGCAAGAGCGCGTCGACGGGCTCGAGGCGCAGCTCGACTCGGTCCGCTCGCAGCTGCAGATCATCGCCGAAGAACGCGCGGATCTCGAGGGGCTGCTGGCCAAGGGCCTGACCCCGCAGACCCGCGTGCTGAGCCTGCGTCGCGAAGAAGCCCGGCTGAAGGGCTCGGTCGGCTCGCTGATCGCGGACGTGGCGCAGACCAAGACGCGGATCGGCGAGACCCGTCTGTCGATCATCCAGCTCGCGCGGAACCGGCTGGCCGAGACCTCTGAACGGCTGCGCGAAACTTTTGTCGAGCTTCTCGAGCTGGAGCCCCGGATCGGGGCGCTGCGCACCCGGCTGGCGCGCGCCGACCTGAAAGCGCCCGAAAACGGGGTCGTGTTCGGCCTGACCAAATTCACCGTCGGCGGGGTCGTGCGCCCCGGCGAGCCGATCCTCGAGATCGTGCCGAAGGGATCGGATCTGGTGGTCGAGGCGCAGATCAAGCCGGTGGACCGCGACGTGATCACCGTCGGCATGGCGGCGCGCGTCCGCCTGACGGCCTTTAGCGTGCGCCAGAACGAGCCGGTCGAGGGCGAGCTCATCCGCGTTTCAGCCGACACCAAGATCGACGAGACCACGCGGGAGAGTTTTTACACCGGCATAATCCGCATCTCGGAAGACGCTTTGGCGGCGCAGGGTCTCGAACTCGAACCCGGCATGCCGGCCGAGGTGGTGATCCCCTTGGCCGCGCGCACGCCGCTGCAATATCTGCTCGAGCCGCTCGCGCGGAACTGGGAGTTCGCTCTGCGCGAAGAGTGACGGGGGCGGGCCCCGCAGCCGGCTCTCGACGCAATCCGGCGCGCGGCCCGCGGCCTCCGCGCCGCGCAGCGACGCTGACAGGCGGCGGCGCCACCCCGAGCTTGCGCTTGGGGCGGCTTTTTTCGTCTGCGCCGACTTGGGCGCGGCGCGCCGCGCGCGCCGCGTCTCGAGGTTTTCGGGCGGTGGTCGCGCGATTGTCGGGCGGTTCTCGGACGAGCCCAGGGCAGGCGGGCCGGGGTCTGGCGGGCCGGATCGCGGATC
>CAZBIG010000076.1:0-10270 GCA_964491865.1 uncultured Neomegalonema sp.
TGCCGATGTTCGCGTTGATCTTCACCAGGAAGTTGCGGCCGATGATCATCGGCTCGCTCTCGGGGTGGTTGATGTTGTTGGGAATGATGGCGCGGCCGCGAGCGATCTCGTCGCGGACGAATTCGGGCGTCACGAAATCGGGGATCGCGGCCCCGAAATCCTGACCGTCGCGGGCGCGTCGCTCGCGCTCCGCCGCGCGCCCCTGGTTCTCGCGGATCGCGACGAACTCCATTTCGGGCGTCACCACCCCGGCGCGGGCGTAAGCCAGCTGGGTGACCGCCTGGCCCGGCTTGGCGCGCAGCGGCCGCGGGACCGCCGGGAACACCGGGGTCAGACGATCGCCGCTGGCGAAGCCGTTGTCCTCGGGCTTCACCGGCCGCCCGTCATAAGCCTCGACGTCGCCGCGCGCCAAAACCCAGGGCTCGCGCAGCCGCGGCAAGCCGGCGGCGATGTCGATGACGACGTTCGGGTCGCTATAGGGGCCCGAGCTGTCATAGACCACGACCGCCGGCTCTTCCGCGCTCGGATGCAGATCGATGGCGCGCATCGGCACGCGGAGGTCGGGCCAGCGCGCGCCGGCTTGGAAGATCTTGCGCGAGGCCGGCAACGGCCCGGTGGTGACGGACGGGGTCGGCGTCGGATCGGAAGCGTCCATGGCGCGATGTCTCTCTCTCTCAGAATGGTCCAACGCTCGAGACGGGCCGAGCGGGACGGTCCAATCGGAATGGTCCAGATCGACCGACCGTCGCAGGGAGAGATCAAGCCCCGGGCGCTGAGCCGAAGCCCGAAGCGCGAGGGATCGCGTCCTTCCGTGCGCCAGTGCGAACTGGATCACGTTCGACGGGTCGCCGACCGGGGCGCGCCGCGCCCAATCGACCTCTCAGCTTCTTCTGGAAGCTCCCCGAGGGATGGCCCAGACTGACATCGGCTTTTTCGCGGGGTCAACGGCGATTCCGCGTCGATTGCGGGGAGAAAGCGCATGTTCGAGCCCTGCCCCTGCGGACGGCCGGCCACATACCTCGCCTGCTGCGCGCGGTTGCATTCGGGTCAGGTCGAAGCGCCGGACGCCGAAACCCTGATGCGCGCTCGGTATAGCGCCTATGTCAAAGGCGACGCGGCGTTCTTGCGGCGCAGTTGGGCGCCGGAGACGCGCCCGGCGGATCTGGCCTCCGGAAGCGACCGCGCCTGGGCCGGGCTCCGCGTCGAGGCCGCCCAAGCCCGCGGGCCGGACGCCGCTGTGGTCCGCTTCGCGGCGCGCTACCGAGAGGGCGGCGTCGAGCGCGTGCTGCGAGAAACCAGCCGGTTCCGCCGCGACCAGGGCCGATGGCTGTATGTCGACGGCGATCTCGACTGACGACCGCTCAGCTTTTCGAGGCCCGCATCAAGGCGTTGACCAGCTGCCCCTTGTTCAACCGCGACGGCGGGGTCTCGCTGAGGCGGCGTTCGCGCACCAGCGCGGCCAGTTCGGCGTTGGTGAAGCCCGAGAGTTTTTCGCGGAGCCCGATCTGACCGACGGCTTCCCGCTCCGCCGCGAGATCGAGCGCGCGCAAAGCCTCGGGGGCGGCGGCGGGTTTGCGCCGCGCGGCCCCGGACGGCGTCGCCAGCCGCACGTCGCCCTCGAGCTTTTTCGCCAGCTTTTCGACAAAGGCGGGGTTGGTCTCGGCCTCTTCGAGCACGACCTCGAAGATGGCGGCGAGGTACTCGCGCGGCGATCGGCTAGGCGGCTTTGTCATGGCTGAGCAATCCTGTGACCTCTTGCGACCATTGGCGCAGATCCTCGCAGGCGTTGCCGTATTTCTTCTTAAATCCCAAGCCGAAATTCGACGCGTCGAGCGCGCGCGCGATCACGCCGCTCTGCGCGATGAAGTTCTCGAACATCACCGCCTCGATCTCGCCCTCTCGCACCATCTGGTCGAGCTTCCGAAAATAGGCTTGGTGGATCTTGTTGTTCTGTTCAAACTTCGTCGGCAAGATCGCGGTGCGGCCCACCAAATTCCCGTCACGCTTGATTTGGCGCAGGAACTTCGAATTCAGCTCCTGCAGACCGAGAGTCGACAAATAGTCGGGAATGGTCGGCAGGATCACGAGATCGGAACAGGTGATCCCGGCCTCGGCGAAAATCGAGATGCCGGGCGGGCAATCGATGACGATCAGATCGTAAATCTGCTTCAGGCCGTGCAGCGCGTCGCGCATCACGCGGCGGGTCTGGCCCTCGGGCGCCGAGCCGGTGACCACCCGCGCCAAGCGCTTGGCGTAGTAATGCTCGATCAACGCGCGTTCGGTGTAGCGCAGCGACGGCTCGGCGCAGATGACGTCGATCCGCGCGCTCTCGCCGGCGGCGAGCCCGGGCGTGATGAAGTCGCGCATCGCCCCGAGCGGCTCGTCCTGGGTCAGCGGGTCGAAAAAGGCCGCAAGGGTCCGCTTTTCGGCGACGGCCTGGGCGTAGCCGTCGTCGCCGCACAGCGCGTAAGACGCGCTGGCCTGGGCGTCGAGGTCGATCAGCAGCACGCGCTCGCCGAACTCGGCGGCGCAGGTTTCAGCAAGCGTCACCGACGACGTGGTTTTGCCCACCCCGCCCTTCATGTTGATGAAGGAGACGGTTTTTCCCATAGATTTTGCCCTTTTAACCCCGAAAGGACCTCGGAGATAAAGGTCGCGGGCAGCCGGCGCAAGCGGCGCGGCGCGCTCGGGCGGCGGACGGCGCCGTCGGTCTGCGCAGAGCTTTTTCGCGCGTCTTGAGCCGGATCGGCGCGCCGCCGCCCGCGGGCCGAACCGCGGCGGCGATCGACCCGCTCCCCCGGCGCGCGCCCGGCGCGCCCCGGCGCTCGCCTGCCGCTCACCCGGCGATTTCGCTGCCGCTCACCCGGCGATTTTGCCGCCGCCCGTTCGCGAAATCGCCAAAACCGACGGCCTGGGCGGGACGCCGTCTTCAAAGTCGGGCCAGCGGGTGGCCGGATCGTCGAAGGTCGAGTCCCGCTCGAAGCCGGCGAAGTCTCGCGTGCCGTCCGAGCCCGGGTGCTGCACCGCGACGAACAAGGTCTCGCCCGAGGGCGCGAAGTAGGGGCCGCACAACTCGGCCCCGACCGGGCAGCGGAAGAACAGTTTCGAAGTTCCCCGCCCGGCGCCCTCGGTCTCGAGCGCGAACAATCCGTCGGCGCGGCCGGTCCGCCCCCAGCCCCGGCCCTGGTCGGTGGCGATCCAGAGGCGCCCGTCGGCGTCGACCGCGGCGTTGTCGGGCGACGCGAACCAGCCGTTTTCGGTCGTCTCCGGGCTCCAGAGCGCGCCGACCTCGGCGACCGCGGGATCGCCGCAGCGCACCAGCATCCCCCACGCGCCCGAAAGGGCCGCCGGGTCGCCGTCCGCCTCGCGGATCTCGACGATGTGGCCGAACACGTTCTCGGCGCGGGGGTTGGCGGCGTTCTCCTGACCGGGCGCGCGCCGGCTGTTGTTCGTCAGCATGACGAAAACCACCCCGTCGCCCACGTCCGAGCCGGGTCGGCGCCGGGGCTGCACGTCTTCGGGCCGGTCCATGGGCGTCGCGCCCAGCGCATCGGCGGCCAGACGCGCGTCGATCAGCACCTCGGCCTGACTGGCGAAGCCGTTCTCGGGCGTCAGAGGGCCTTGGCCGTGGATCAGCGGCAGCCAGTCGAGCGTGCCGTCGTCGTTGAACCGCGCGACATAGAGAACGCCCTCGGACAGCAAGCTGAAATTCGCCGCCCGATCCTCGGGCTGGACGGCGCGAGACGAGACGAATTTGTAGACATAGTCGAAGCGCGCGTCGTCGCCCGAATAGACCACCGCGCGCCCGTCCGGGGCCAGCACGCACTCGGCGCCCTCGTGTCGGAAACGGCCGAGCGCGGTGTGCTTCACCGGCGTCGAGGTCGGATCGAACGGGTCGACTTCGACAATCCAGCCGAAGCGGTTGGGCTCGTTCGGCTCGCGGTCGACATTGAAGCGCGGGTCGAGGCGGCCCCACGCGTACCAGCCGCCCGGCACGCCGTAGCGCGCGTAGGACGCCGCCTGATCGCCGCCGAGCCCATCAGCCGGCCGTCCGTCGGCCCCGCGCGCGTCCGTCCAAAAATAGCCTTGGAAGTTTTCCTCGGCCATCAAATAGGTGCCCCACGGCGTCAAGCCGCCGGCGCAGTTGTTGAGCGTGCCGATCACGCGCGCGCCCGACGGGTCGGCGGCGGTGCGCAGCCGCGCATGCCCGGCCGCCGGGCCGTCGAGGCGCATCTCGGTGCGCGACGGGGTGATGCGGCGATTAAACGGGCTGTCGCGCGCCACGCGCCAAGCGCCGTCGCGTTTTTCGATCTCGACGATCGAGCCGCCATGGGCGGCCATCTCGATGCGGATCAGCTCGTCGGTCATCCCGGCGAAGCCCGCGCGGTCCTGCCGGCCGAGCCCGGGGAACATCATCTCTTCGTTGGTGTATTCGTGATTGACGCAAAGCAGGCCGCGGGTCTCGGCGAGGCGGGTCGAGCCGCCCACGTCGCCGGCCGACGGCTCTTCATCGAGCGGGATGAAGGCCACATAGTCGTTGTTGTAGCCGAATTGGCCGAGTTGAGCGGCCTCGCTCTGCGCGTAGGGGTCGAAGTCGGGCGCGTCGGGCAGGATCGGATCGCCCCAGCGCAGCAGCACCTGCGCCTCGTGCCCGGGCGCCAAATGGTGCCGCGCGTCCACGCCGGCTGCGATTTCGTCGAAGACGTAGCGGCTGGGCGTCGCGACCGCCGGCCCTTCCGCGCGGGCGCTTCCGGCGCGCAGCGCGGCGGCGCCGAACAACAGGGTGGCGGCCCCGACCCCGAGCGCGCCGGCGAGCGCCTCGCGCCGATTGTAGCGCCGCGCGATCACCGCGCCGAGCGCGCTGTCCGGCGCGGCGGCGATCCGCGGGTTCAGCGGTCGATCGTCATGCGCTTCGAAGGCCTCGGCTTTGTTGCAAAAGGCGGGGTCGCCGAATGTCGCGGGCGGATCGATCGGCGACGCGTCGCCCAGCGCGGTCGCAAGTCCCGGCCCCTCGGTCCGGCGCTCGTCCTCTCCGCGGCCCTCGCCGCGCGCGTCGTTGGTCATTCTCGTCTCCCCTCAACCTCGGCGCCCCGCCCGGGTTCGCGCCAGAAGCCTAGGGGATCTCGACGACGCCTGCGTGACGGTCGATCGCCTCCGGCCGCCTCGCCCTCGCCCGCTCCCTGAGCCGCCCCTCCGGCCGGCTCTGGGGCCCTCGCCCCCCTTGCCCCCCCCTTCGCGCCCCCCTTGGCGCCCCCCCTTTGGCGCGCCCGGCGCCGTTCCGGCGCGCGGCGCTCTCTAGTCCTCCAGCGTCGCCGACACCGAGCGGCGGCCGCGAACCCGCTCCCACCACGCCGTCAGCCGCGGGCGCCCGTCGCGCCACGGATGATCGGGGAAGCGCAAATCGAGATAGGGCGGCACGCAAGCCAACGCGCAGTCGCCGAGATCGAACCGATCCTCCGCTTGTCCGTCGCCCGGGACCGCCTGCTCGGCCGCGTCGAGGCCGCTCCAAACCTTGCCGAGCTGCGCCTCGACCCAGCGCTCCCACACCATGTCCTCGGGACGCAGGCGCCGCTCATACGCCGTCGCCACCGCGGCGTCGCAGATCCCGTCGGCCAGCGCCTGGCGGGTCAGCACCGTAAACCGCGAGGGGCCCGAGGGCGGCAGCAGCGCTTCGCTTTTCACCGGGTCCGCCGCCGCGGCCGCCAGCGCCTCGCAGATCACGCGGCTGTCATAGACGATCTGGCCGTCGCCCAGCTCGAGGAACGGGATTTTGCGCAGCGGGTTTTTGGCGCGCAAGCCCGGGTCGAGATCGGTCGGCGCGCCTTCGGTGACGATGAAGGTCAGCGCGTCGCCCAGGCCGAGTTCGCCGGCGACGATGCGCGCTTTGCGGACGAACGGCGAAATTGGAGATCCGTAGAGTTTCATGGAGCCTCGCTCGAGATGGAGGGCCGGTCCGGCCTTAGGAGAGAAATGCGCGGCGCGCCCGACGGTTCAGTCGCGATCGCGCACCGGGCCGCGGTCGCGCTTGACGGCGCCGCGCTGCGCTTTGGCCTCGAGCCGACGGCGCTTGGATCCTAAGGTCGGCCGGGTGGGCACGCGTTTCGGCGGGGGCGGCTGGGCCGCGGCGCGGATCAGCTCGATCAAGCGCTCGAGCGCGTCTTCGCGATTGCGGGCCTGCGAGCGATAGCGCTCGGCCTGCAGGATCACCACCCCGTCCGCGGTCATGCGGCGCCCCGCCAGCCGTCGCAGCCGGGCTTTCACCCGCTCCGACAGGTTTGGCGAGGCCTCGGCGGCGAACCGCAGCTCGACCGCTGTCGAAACCTTGTTGACGTTCTGACCGCCGGGCCCCGAAGACCGGACGAAGCGCTCGACCACCTCGTCGTCGTCGAGGCTGATGCTGGGCGAGACCCGGATCGGCATCGCGTCGGCGCGCTCAGCCGCCGGAACCGAGCGGGGTCAGCGTGGTGGTGAACGTCGTGCGCAGACCGCTGGTGAGCACCGCTTCGATCTTCAGGAACTCCGGCCGCCAGCGCCCGCCGACTTTGCGGAACCGGATGATGCGCAGGGTGTCCTCCTCGCGCACGCGGAAGCGGTTCTGGCCTGTGAGGCCCAGGATCGCGCGATAGGTCACGCGGCAGTCGATGCGGGCTTTGGCCACCCGATCGGCGGTCACGGTCTCGATCACGGCCAAGCGTTCGCCGTCCCACGTGGTGCTGAGCGTGCCGCAATCCTCGCCGTCGGTGCGCACGACCCGATCGAGCATCTGCACCATGAAAGTCAGCGGATCGACCACCGCGCCGGCTTGTTCGATGTCGACCTCGGGACGCTCGGCGGCGGGTCGGTCGGGCGTGCGCACGATCTCGGTTTTCGGCGGCCCGTCCTCGGCCCAGGCGACCGTGGCGTCGGTGCGCTGCTCGTCGGAATCGCCGGGTCTGCGGATCGAGACGCGTTTGAACAGCTGCGGCCGCCAATTGTCCGCCACCAACGCGCCCGCGGTCGAGAAGGCGCCTTTCCAATTGACCGGCGTGCCCGCCAGCTTGGCCGAGGCGTCGATGACCACCTCATAGGCGTCGTCGCGGCTGCGCAGATTGATCTCGCCGGTGGCCAGCGTCAGCTCGGGGAACATCGACCAGTTCACCGCGAATTTGTAGCGGTGCTCGGTGTCGAACAGATTGGTCTCGGCCTCGGCCGTCCCGGCGACGGCGCTCAGCGCCGCCGCGAGCCAGAGCGCCGAGGCGCGCGGAGCGCGTCGCCGCGCCGTCGTCAGAAATCCCGCCATGGGCCTTCCCCGCTTCAACATTTGCCCGTCTGAGCTACCCGGACGCCCCCCCGCGGCGCAACACACGATCGCTCGCCCCGCCCCGTCCGCCGCCTTGTTCGCCGCCCCGTCGGCCGCCGCCGAGCCGCCGTCCGGCGCGAAATCGCCATCCGCCCCGCCATTTAGGCGGACGCGCCCGCGCGTCGGTCGGCGGCCTCCAGATGCGCCTCGACAGTGAAACGCTCGGGCGTCGGCGTCGGATCAGCGCGCGCGGTCAGGCGGTCGACCAGCGCCGAGGCGATTCGGTGCGCGACGCCGAAACCGATCTTGAAGCCGCCGCCCGCCACCCAAAGCGGCGCGGGGCCCGGCAGGCGGCCGACGATCGGGTCGCGGGTCCAGGCTTTCGGCCGGACGCCGGCCCACCAGGCGACCGGCTCGAGGCCCCGCAGCGGCGGACAGAGCGCCGCCGCGCGCTCGAGAAAGGCGCGATCCGACGGGTCGACGGCGTCGGGCGCGTTCCAGCTTTTGCGGTCGGTCGAGCCGACCGCGATCCGACCGTCGTCGTGCGGGATCACATAGACCCCGTCTTCGTAGAGCAGCGGCCGCGCCTCGAAGCCCGGCGCGCGGAACAGGGCCGACTGGCCCTGCGCCCCGCCGCCGAGATCGCGACCGACGAGCCCGGCCAGCAGCGCGAACATCTCGAACCCGGTCGCGAGCGCGACCGCGCCGCAGGCGATCGCGCCGCCGTCGGTCAGGCGGGCGCGGCCCTGCGCCCAAGCCGCGAAGCCCACGCCCTCGCGGACCTCGACGCCGGCCCGGACCAGTCCGGCGCGCAGCGCGGCCAAATAGGCGCGCGGGGCCAAGCGCGCGGCGAAATCGTCCCAGACATAGCCGCGCGCGGCCGCGTCGGGCTCGAGCCACCCCGCTTGAGCGCCGTCGCGCCGAACCTCGTAGCGCCAGCGCCGATCCGCGGCCCGCCAGCGCTCGGCCGCGCCGGCGCTGCGCGCGCCGATCTGAGCGTCGAAGGCCGCCGAGCGCACCGGCATGACCCGACCCGCTCGGCGATACCCGGTCGGCATCCCGGTCTCGGCCTCGAGCGTCGCGGCCTCGGCCTCGAGCGCCGCCAGCGCGTCGAACTGGAATTGCTTCTTCAGGCTCCAGCGGTCGGGCGTATGCGCGGTGAGCGCGCCGAGCAGCCCGCCGCTCGCGCCCCAGCCGACGCGCCGGGGCTCGACGACGACCGCCGACAGGCCCGCTTCGGCGGCGCGCCGCGCGACCCAGAGGCCGAAGACCCCGCCGCCGGCCACCAAGAGATCGACAGATCTTTCCGTCACGGGCCCTCCGCGCTATCGCCCGGCTCATGTCCGACGCCCGCTCCGATCGCGCCGCGCCCCGCGCCGCCGACGCCGACCCGACCCCTGCGCCGCCCGCGCTGGACTGGACGCCCGCGGGCGCGCCGATCTCGGCGGCTTTCGGCGACGTCTACTATTCCGACCAAGACGGTCGAGGCGAGACCGAGCACGTGTTTTTGGCGGGCTCGGGGCTGCCCGAGCGCTGGCGGGGCCGCGCGCTGTTCTCGGTCGGCGAGCTCGGCTTCGGGGTCGGGCTGAACCTGCTCACGCTCTGGGCGGCGTGGGAGGCGGATCCGCGCCGGCCCGCCGCGCTGCGCTTCGCTTCGGTCGAGGCCGCGCCGCCGCCGGCGACCGCGATCCGGCGCGCCATCGGGCGGTGGCCCGATCTGGCGCCGAAGGCCGAGGCGCTGCTCGGCGCGGGCTGGCCGCCGCCGGTCGGGCTGTCGGAACGCCAGCTCGGCCCGATCCGGCTGTCGCTTTGGGTCGGCGACGTGGCGACGACGCCCGAGGCCTGGGCGCGGCCGAGCGACGCGTGGTTTCTCGACGGCTTCAGCCCCGCGAAAAATCCGGCGATGTGGGCCGAGGCGACGCTGCGCGGCGTCGCGGCGCGCACGGTCCCCGGCGGGACGGTCGCGACCTACGCGGCGGCGGGCTGGGTTCGGCGCAACCTGACGTCGGCGGGCTTCGAGACGCGTCGGGCGCCGGGGTTCGGTCGGAAGCGCGAGATGCTGACGGGCCGCCTGCCCGCGCCCTGACCGCGCCGGCCTAGCCGCGCCGCGCGGCGGCGCCCTCGGTCCGCGCCGACCAGTGCCGGTCGCGCCGACGCAGATCGGCGACATGCGCGCCGAGCGCCGCCAGCAGGCTGAGGGTCACCGCCTGCCAGGGGGCGTCGGCCAGCGCGAGCCGCAGCGCGAGCGCCAGAAACGCCCCAGCCGCCAGGTTGACCGCCAAATCAAGCGGCGGCTGGCCGCGGCCGGTGCGCGCCCAGCGCGCCGCCAGCCAAGCGAACTCGAGCGCCATCAACAGCAGCGCGACATCGCCCCCCCGGCCGGACAGGACGAACGCCTCCATCGCCTCAGGCCTTCGCCAGGCCCAACAGCTGGGCGACGTCTTTCACGAACACGCGCAGATGAGCCGCCGGCTCTTTCTTGACCAGCTTCTTGTTCATGTAGCTTTCCCAAGTCAGGCGCTGAACGTCGGGATCGGCGCACATCTTCACGAACTTCTCGCGGCGCCCGTCGCTGGCGTACCAGAACCACTGGAGCATCCCCAGCGCCCAGAACACGCGGCCATGGTCGCGCATGAAGCGTTTGCGGGCGGTGCGCAGGGCGCGGACGTCGCCGGTCGCGAGCGTCCGCTCGGCGGCGTCGGCCGCGAGCTCGCCGCCCAGCATGGCGTAGTAGATGCCCTCGCCCGAAGCCGGCGCGACCACGCCCGCGGCGTCGCCCGCCAACACGACGTCGCGGCCGTTGTCCCAGCGCTTCAGCGGCTTGAGAGGGATCGGCGCGCCCTCTTCGCGCAAGGTCGGCGCGTCCGACAGGCCCGAGACGCGCCGCAGCTCGGCGGTGGCGTCCCGCAACGAGAAGCCGCGCACGGCGGTGCCCATGCCGACGCTGGTCTTCGCCCCGTGCGGGAACACCCAGCCGTAGAAGTCGGGGCT
>CAZBIG010000077.1:0-10224 GCA_964491865.1 uncultured Neomegalonema sp.
AGGGCCAGCTCGAGACGCGCAAATGGCAGGATCAGAACGGCCAGGATCGTTACAGCACCGAGGTCGTGCTGCGCCCCTATCGCTCGGAGCTGACCATGCTCGACAGCCGCGGCGAAGGCGGCGGCATGGGCGGCGGGTCGATGGGCTATGATCAAGGCGGCGGATCGCTGGGCTATGACGATGGCGGTCCGGGGCCGAGCGGCGGCCGGTCCGATCGAGAGGGCGGCCGCGGCGGCGACTTCACTAACGATCTCGACGACGAAATCCCGTTCTGACCGTCACGCGCCGCGCGCGCCTCGCCAAACCGCCCCAGGCCGGGCCGTCCAGGCCCAACAGATCAGGTCGGGGCGGCGCGCAGCAGCATCCCGTAAAGATCTCGCGGATCGTCCGGGTCCGCGAGCAGATCGAGCTTTTCGAACAAGCCGGTCGCTTTCGCTTGGTCGCGCACATAGCGCAGCGCCGAGAAATCCTCGATCGCGAAGCCGACGCTGTCGAACAGCGTGATCTGCGACGCCCCGGTCCGCCCCGGCGCGTCGCCGGCGATCACCCGCCAAAGTTCCGTGACCGGGTGGTCGGGGGGCAGTTGCTGGATTTCGCCCTCGATCCGGGTCTGTTCGGGATACTCGACGAAGATGTCCGACCGCAGCAGAATGTCTCGATGCAGCTCGGTCTTGCCAGGGCAGTCGCCGCCGATCGCGTTCAGGTGAACGCCCGCGCCGACCAGATTGTCGGTCAGGACGGTCGCGTATTGCTTGTCGGCGGTGCAGGTCGTGATGATTCGCGCGCCCTCGATCGCCGCTTCGGCCGACGCGCAGCCGACAGCCTCGATCCCCGCCGCGGCGAGGTTGCGCAGCGCCTTGTCGATCGCCCCCGAGTCCACATCCCAAATCCGCAACCGATCGACCCCGAGCAGCGTCTTGAACGCGAGCGCCTGGAACTCGCATTGCGCGCCGGCCCCGATCATCGCCATCACCCGCGCGTCCTTCGGCGCCAGCCAACGGGCCGCCAGGGCCGAAGTCGCCGCGGTGCGAAACGCGGTGAGCAGCGTCATCTCGGTCAGCAGCATCGGATAGCCCGATCCAACGCTCGACAACGCGCCAAAGGCGGCGACGGTCTGCAGCCCCGCCTTTTGGTTTTTCGGATGCCCGTTCACGTATTTAAAGCCGTAGGTCTCGCCGTCCGAAGTGGGCATCAGCTCGATCACGCCCTCGGCCGAATGCGAGGCCGTCCGAGGCGTTTTGTCGAACCGCTCCCAGCGCCGGAAGTCGGCTTCGATATAGCCGGCGAGGTCGGCGATGAACTTTTCGGGGCCGATCGCATGGGCCAGCCGCATCATGTTGTCGACGCTGACGAACGGGACGATGGCGCGGTCTGACGGGGCGGTCATGGGGGGCTCCAAAAAACGCCTGCGGCGCGCTCAGCGGTCAAGCACGCGGCGGCCAAGCAGGCTGGCGGCCAGATCGACCATCAACAGCGCCGTCTTGCCGCGATCGTCGAGAAACGGGTTCAGTTCGACCAGGTCGAGCGAGGTCGCGAGGCCCGAGTCGGCGACGACCTCCATGATCAGATGGGCCTCGCGAAAGCTGGCGCCGCCGGGCACGGTGGTGTTGACGCCGGGCGCGATGACCGGGTCCAGAAAATCGACGTCTAAGGTCACATGGAGCAGGCCGTTCTCGGCCCGCACCCGCTCTAAAAATTCTCTGAGCGGCTTCACGACGCCGAATTCGTCGATGCGGCGCATGTCGTGGACGGTGATCGGCGCGCGCGCCAGCGCCGCGCGCTCGGCGCGGTCCACCGAGCGGACGCCCATCATGCAGACCTGCTCGGGGCGAAGCGGCGCCGGGTTCGGCGGAAACCAGGGCGTGAACCCGTCAAAGCCCAGCAAATAGGCCATGGGCACGCCGTGCAAATGGCCGCTCTCCGTGGTCTCGAGCGTGTGCAGATCCGGGTGCGCGTCGAGCCAAAGCAAAAAGAGCGGCCGGCCGATCTCGGCCGCGCGGCGCGCCAGGCCGGACAACGCGCCAATCGCCAAGCTGTGATCTCCGCCCAGGATCAGCGGAAACCGACCCCCGGCGCTTGCGTCATAGCTCGCGCGCCGCAGCGCCATGGTCCAGCCGGCCACAGCGTCCAACCGCTGGATCCGCGTGTTGTCGTGGGCTGGGGCCGTCGGCGCGGCTTCGGGCGCCACGTCGCCTAAATCCTCGACCGCGTGGCCCAACGCGCGCAGCGCGCCCAGCAGACCCGCGGTCCGATACGCCGCCGGTCCCATCAGGCAACCCGGCTGCGACAGCCCTTCCTGCACCGGCGCGCCGAGCACGGCGATGTCGCGCCGCGGCGCCATCGCTCAAGCGCTCTCGGCCAGCAGCGTGGCGTTGCCGCCCGCCGCGGTGGTGTCGACGCAAAGATGCCGCTCGAGCAAGCATCCCTGGCGGAAATCAGCCTCGGCGAACAGCGGGGTCAGAGGTCCGTCGCGCGCGGCGAGCGCCGTGCGGGCGGCGCGCTGGTCGTCGACGTCCGACCAGAGCGCAACGCCGTCGACGCGCTCAAGATCGCTCAACGCGGCGCGGTCCAAGACGCCGTGCAGCCCGCCCTCGCCCCGCGCGCCGGGCGCGATCTCGAGCGCCGCGCAGCCCGCGCTCCGCGCGATCGCCGCCTGTCGCGCCGCCGCTTCGGCGCTGGGCCCCAGGCACAGGATCAACCCGCGCGGCCAGAGAGACAAGCGGTTGCTCTCGCCGGTGACGCCCGGCATCTCGACCGTCTCAAGCGGCTCGGGGATCGGTCGCGGCGTTCGGTCGATCGCCCGCTGAGCCGTCGCCCGATCAATCGTGGGCGCGTCCGCCCCCGCCGAACGCGGCGTCTCGGCGGCGCGGAACCGCGGGACATAGTGCGGGCCGCCGGCCTTGGGCCCGGTTCCCGACAGGCCCTCCCCCCCGAACGGTTGAGATCCGACGATCGCGCCGATCTGGTTGCGGTTCACATAAGCGTTGCCCGCTCGGATTGCGCGCGTGACCTCTTCGACGCGATTGTCGATCCGCGTGTGCAGACCGAAGGTCAGCCCGTAGCCGCGCGCGTTGATCTCGTCGACGACCTGGTCGAGCGCAGCGGCCTCGAACGGGGCGACGTGCAAGATCGGACCGAACACTTCGCGGTCGAGGTCGGCGATCCCGGCCACCCGCAGGACCGCCGGCGCGACGAAGCAGCCCGCCTCGGGCCGGGACAGGCGTTTCAACACGCGGCCGTCCCGCGCGGCGGCGTCGACATAGGCCTCGATCGCGTCCCGCGCCCGCGCGTCGATCACGGGCCCGACATCGGTCGAGAGCGCCCACGGATCGCCGAGGCGCAACTCGTCGAGCGCGCCGAACAGCCGCTCGAGCGTCGCCTCGAAAACATCCGCTTGGACATACAGCATGCGCAGCGCCGAGCAGCGCTGACCGGCCGATTGGAACGCGGAAATCATCACGTCGCGGACGACTTGCTCGGGCAAGGCGGTGCTGTCGACGATCATCGCGTTCAGCCCGCCGGTTTCGGCGATCAGCGGAGCCGCCGGGTCGAGCGCGTCGGCCATCGCGCGGTTGATCGCTTGCGCGGTCGCGGTCGAGCCCGTGAAGCAAACGCCGTTGACACGAGGATCGGACGCCAGCGCGCGCCCGACCACGGGCCCGTCGCCCGGCAGCAACTGAAGACACGCCTCCGGCGCGCCCGCTTCGCGCAACAGCGACACGGCCCGCGCGGCGATCAGCGGCGTCGCTTCGGCGGGCTTCGCCAGAACGCCGTTTCCGGCCGCCAAGGCCGCGGCGATCTGGCCCGTGAAGATCGCGAGCGGAAAATTCCAAGGCGACACGCACGCGACCAGGCCGCGGCCGGGGGCGTCGGGCGCCTGCTCGGCTTGAACGGCGTAGTAGCGCAGAAAATCGACCGCTTCGCGCAGTTCGGCCACGGCGTCCGGCAGGGTTTTGCCCGCCTCGCGCGCCAACAACGCGAAGAACTCGCCAAAGCTGTCTTCGTAGAGGTCGGCGGCGCGCTCGAGCGCCGCGCGGCGCGGCGCGGCCGCGGCCGTCCCCGGCCGGGCCGCCGTCAGAGCGGCGTCGACGTCGTCGGTCGAGGCATGCCGGACAGATCCGACCCGATCGTCGGGAAGGGCGGGATTGTGGATGGCCGCGAGCGCCTCGGGCCGATGCGGCGACGAGGCGCCCCGCCCCGCCAACATCGGCTCGGCGCGCCACTGCGCCGTCCGCCACGGATCGCGCGCGGCCGCGACGGCGGACAGATCGATCTCGTCCGTCAGATCCCAGCCGCGGCTGTTCTTGCGTTCGGGCGCGAACAGGGCCGGCGGCGCCGCCACCGCGGTCCGTGTCGTCGCCAGCGCGTCGAACGGATCCCGCGCGACCCGCTCGGCCGGCGCGCTGTCGTCGACGATTTGGTTCACGAACGAGCTGTTCGCCCCGTTCTCGAGCAGGCGGCGCACCAGATAGGCCAGCAAATCGCGATGCGGGCCGACCGGCGCATAGATCCGGCACCGCGTTCCCTCGGCCGCCTTCACGGCGGCGTGCAGCGCCTCGCCCATGCCGTGGAGACGCTGAAACTCGAACATCGGCCGCCCCCCGGCCGCCTCGGCCGCGGTCGCCAGTTCCAGAATGCTGGCGACGGTGTGGGCGTTATGGGTCGCGAATTGCGGGTATATCCGATCGGACATGCCCAAAAGCTTCCGAGCGCCGCAAATGAAAGCGATGTCCGTCGCGGGCTTTCGGGCGAAAACCGGAAAGTCGGGGGCGCCGTCGACTTGCGCGCGCTTGATTTCCGCGTCCCAGTAAGCGCCCTTCACCAGGCGGACCATGATGCGGCGATCGACATCCGCGGCGAGCGCGTACAGCCAGTCGAGCAGCGCTCCGCAGCGTTTCGAGTACGCCTGGACCACCACGCCGAACCCGTCCCAGCCGGCCAACGCCGGATCGCGCAGCACCGCCTCGACGACGTCTAGCGACAGGTCCAGCCGATCGGCCTCCTCGGCGTCGATGTTGAACCCCATCCCGGCGGCGCGCGCGCGGCGCGCGAGCCCCGTGACGCGCGGAACCAGTTCCGCCATGACGCGCTCTTTCTGGGCGCGCTGATAGCGCGGATGCAGCGCCGACAATTTGACCGACACGCCCGGGTTGGCGCGCACATCGTCCCCGCGGCAGGCGGCGCCCACCGCGTCGATCGCGCGACCATAGGCCGCCTCGAAGGCGTCGGCGTCGGCGGCCGTGACGGCGGCCTCGCCAAGCATGTCGTAGGAATAGGCGAAGCCGCGCTTTTCGAGCGTCTGGGCGCGCGCCATGGCTTCGTCGATATCGCGCCCCAGGACGAATTGTCGGCCGAGCTCGCGCATCGCCTGGCGCACCGCGGCGCGGATCACCGGCTCGCCCCGCCGCCGGATCGCGCCCGTCAGCCCGCCCGCCACGCCGCCGACCGGCTCGGGGTCCAGCACTTTGCCCGTGAGCATGAGCGCCCAGGTGGACGCGTTCACCAGCGGCGAGGTCGACTGCCCAAGATGCTCGGACCAGCCCGAGGCCGCGATCTTGTCCTCGATCAGCGCGTCGATGGTCTCGGCGTCGGGCACCCGCAGCAGCGCCTCGGCCAGACACATCAGGGCGACGCCCTCTTCGGTCGACAGGCCGTATTCCCCCAGGAACTGCTCCATCAGCCCTGGTCGCGCCTCGGCGCGGATATGGTCGATCAGCCCGACCGCCCGCCGATGGGCGCGCCCCCCCAGATCGGCGGGCGCCGGCAGCTCGGCGAGCAGCTAAGCCAAAACCACGTCTACGGGCGCGCGGCGGGCGGCCCGGATCTTTTCGCGGTGCACAGAGAGGGGTGTCATGACGCCGTCGACCTCCACGACCATTCCGTCGAGCGTATCCGCGCCTTTGCAGGACGATCGCCCGCACTTCGATTATTGAAAGGCGAAGAGACCGATTTTTGTTCCAGACGCAGGACAACCAATGAAGCCGATCGATCCCCCCGCCGCGATCGACGCCATCGACCAGCGCATTCTCGCGGTGCTGGCGGTGGACGGCCGCATCACCGTCGCCGCGCTCGCCGATCGCGTCGGCCTCAGCAAAAGCCCGACGCAAGCGCGGCTGAAGCGCTTGATCCGCGAGGGCTACGTGCTTGGCTTTCGGGCGCAGTTGAACGCCCGGCTGCTCGGCCAGGACCATGTCGCCTTTGTCGAGGTCAAGCTGACGGACACCACCGAGCCGGCTTTGATGAAGTTCAACGCGGCGGTGCGGGCGACGCCGGAGATTGAACAATGCCACATGATCGCCGGCGCTTTCGATTATCTGCTGAAGGTCCGCAGCCGCGACATCCAAGAGTATCGGCGCGTGCTCGGCGAGACGATCAGCGCCCTGCCCTACGTGTCTGGGACCAGCACCCATGTCGCCATGGAGGCGGTCAAAGACGCCGGTTTCTGACCGCGCGGCCTGCCGGGCTCGGCCGAGGCGGCCGGCGTCCGACGATGAAAAGCGTCGACGCGCCCAGGCCCGAGGGGTAGCACGCCGCCATGGCTTTCAACCTGACGGACCGACTGGTGGTGGGGGTCGCCTCGTCGGCTCTCTTCGACCTTACCGAAGCGGACGAGGTGTTTCGCGTGAAGGGCCCCGAGGCCTACCGCGCGCACCAACGCGCCCGGCTCGACCAGACGCTCGCGCCCGGCGTCGCTTTTCCGTTCGTGCGCCGTCTGTTGGGGCTGAACGCGGTGCGGCCGGCGGATCCGCCGGTCGAGGTCGTGCTGCTGTCGCGGAACGATCCGGACACGGGACAACGGGCCATGCGCTCCGCCGAGGCGCATGGGTTGTCGATCACCCGGGCCGCGTTTTTGTCGGGCGGCGATCCGCATCCCTTTCTGCCCGCCTTCGATTGCGAACTTTTTCTCACCGCGCACGAGCCGCACGTCCGCGCGGCGGTCGAGGCCGGGCGGCCGGCGGGGCTGGTGCTGTCGGGCGCTTTGGCGGAGGAGACGCCCGACGACGCGCTGCGCGTCGCGTTCGATTTCGACGGAGTGCTGGCCGACGACGCGTCCGAAGCGATCTACGCCAAGGACGGCGTTCAGGCGTTTCGGGCGCATGAGGCCGCCCACCGCGACACGCCGCTTTCTCCCGGGCCGCTGAAGCCCTTTCTCGAGCGTCTCGCGGCGATCCAGGCGCTCGAACGCGCGGAGGACGATTATGCGGCGCGGCTGAGCCTCAGCCTCGTAACCGCCCGCGGGGCCCCGGCTCATGAGCGGGTCGTGACCACGCTCGAAAGCTGGGGCGCGCGCCTCGATCAGGTCTTCTTCCTGGGCGGGGTCGAGAAAACGGCGGTTCTCAAAACGCTGCGGCCGCATGTGTTCTTCGACGATCAGCGCGCGCATCTCGACCGCTCGGCCGCGCATGTGCCGTCGGTCCACATTCCGTTCGGGGTCAAGAACCGCGTGGCGTCGTGAGCCCCCGCGAACCGGCCGCTTCCCGGCGCGCCGGTGCGCCCTTGGCTCAACAGGTGGCGCGTCTTCTCATGGAATACGCTGGATCTTGAGCGTCGGCTCTCTGGTAACTCGGCGCGCCTTCGGCTAGCGCTGAACCCGAGAGAGAGCCCCCGACCGAGGAGACAGGCCCGTGACCGCCGCCGCCGACCCCGCCCCCGCCGAGCCCGTGGTGAACAAAGACGACGGTTCCCATTTGTTTCTCGGGGCCCCGGACGGCGCGCCGGACAAGGCGACGCGGCTCGCGCTGAAGTTCGGCAACCGCCATGGGCTGATCGCCGGGGCGACGGGCACCGGCAAGACGATCTCCTTGCAGATCTTGGCCGAAGGTTTCGCGCGGGCCGGCACGCCGGTGTTCCTAGCCGACGTGAAGGGCGATCTGTCGGGGATCGCCAAGCCCGGCGCGCCGGAGCATCCCCTTCACCCGAAGCTGCTCGCCCGCGCCGAAAGCATCGGCCTCGGCGATTTCGGATATGAGAGCTTCCCGACGGTTTTCTGGGATCTGTTCGGCGAACAGGGGCACCCGATCCGGGCGACGGTCAGCGATCTCGGTCCGCTGATGTTGTCTCGGATGCTGGATCTCAACGAGGTGCAGGAGGGCGTGCTCAACGTCGTTTTCCGAGCGACCGCCGACGACCAGCTGCCCCTGATCGATCTCAAAGACCTGCGGGCGATGCTGGCCGCCGTCGCGGACAAGGCGGCGGGGTATCAGACGGAATACGGCAACGTCTCGGCCGCGTCGGTCGGCGCGATCCAACGGCGTCTGCTGGTGCTCGAGAATCAGGGGGCGGGCCATTTCTTCGGCGAGCCCGCGCTGAAGCTCGACGACATGATCCGCGCCCACCGCGGCAAGGGCCAGATCAACGTGCTGGCGGCCGACCGGCTGATGAACAGCCCGCGGCTGTATGCGACCTTTTTGTTCTGGCTGATGTCGAAACTGTTCGAAGAGCTTCCGGAGGTCGGCGACCCGGACCGGCCGGTGATCGCTTTCTTTTTCGACGAAGCGCATCTGCTGTTCGACGACGCGCCCAAAGCGCTGATCGATCAAGTCGAGCGCGTGGCGCGTTTGATCCGGTCCAAAGGCGTCGGCGTGTATTTCATCACGCAGAACCCGATCGACGTGCCGGACACGGTCTTGGGCCAGCTCGGGAACCGGGTCCAGCACGCGCTGCGCGCCTATACGCCGCGAGACCGCAAAGCGTTGAAGGCCGCCGCCGAGACCTTTCGGGAAAACCCCGCTTTCGACACCGCCGAGGTCATCACCGGGCTCGGCGTCGGCGAGGCGCTGGTCTCGACGCTCGAGGACAAGGGCGCGCCCTCGATCGTCGAACGGGTGTTGATCCGCCCTCCGGCGACTCAGATCGGCCCGCTCACCGAGCTCGAGCGCGCCGGGGCCCTCGAGCGCTCTCCGGTGGCTGGGATCTACGACAAGGCGGTCGATCGGCACAGCGCCTTCGAAGAGCTGCAGGCCAAAGCCGATCACGCGGCCGAAGTCGCGGCGCGGCGTCTCGAGGAAGAAGAGCGCGCCCGGGCCGAGCGGGGCGGCCGGTCCGGCGCGTCGGGCGGGTCTGGCGGCGGCGGCTTTTTCTCGACGGCGATGAAATCCGCGCTGCGGAGCCTGGCTCGGCGCGCCGGCACGCGAATCGCCCGGGCGATACTCGGCGGTCGTTAACCCGCGGGCGCCGATTTCATGGCCCGTTAGTTGCGTCGCCCCCCGTAAACACACGCGGGGCGCGCAAATGCGGTTCATTCTGGAACTGGTTCTGGTGTTCATTTTGGCGCAGCTCGGCCGAGCGGCCTGGGCTGGGACGGATCTGGACGTCTTTCTGCGCGGGCCGGACCGCTTCGCCTTTTTGTCCGGCGTCGCGGCGGTGGCGATCGCGGGGTGGCGCGACGCGCAACGATTGGACGAAGCGCCGCTGACCGGCGTGACGCTGCTGAAAGCCTTCGCCGCGGCTTTTTTGGTCATGGGCTATCAATTCGCGCAGATCTCGGGCCTTTTGCGCGACCTCGAAGCCTTCGCCGGCGTCGAAGCGGGCTTTTTCGCGGAAGCCTTCGCCGCCGCGCCGCCGGAGATGCGAAGCTTCCTGGCGACCTCGTTCGCGGCTTCGGCGGCCACCAGCCTGGTTTTCTACACGATGCTGTATTCCGTGACGCTTCAAGTGGTCCAGGCGACCGCCGGCTATGGCGGCGCTCATATCGACCGGTCGGCGGCCGAGCGGATGTTCGCCCATGAAGAGGCGATGGCGCGTCGACGCGCGCGCGCGGCCGCGCGGCGCGACGGTCGGACGAGCGCCGAGGGGCTTCGGGGGCGGTTAAAAGCCTGAGCCCGCCTCCCCGCCTTCGACCTTGTTCCTGTCGTTTGCAACCGCTACCAGTGGGGCGGTGTAACGGCAATCAGGGAACAAGATCTTGAGCGACGAGGACGGCGTCCGCCCCGACGAGCCAACGACGCCCGAGGGGGGAGACGGCGGCGCCGGCGGCCCGAACGGCGCGCCGCCCCGAGCGCCGCATCATGGCCCCCTGATCTCGGTCGAAGAGGAGATGCGACGCAGCTTCACCGATTACGCGATGAGCGTGATCGTGAGCCGCGCCATCCCGGATTTGCGCGACGGGCTAAAGCCGGTGCATCGCCGGATTTTGTTCTCGATGCACGAGAACGGCTACACGCACGACAAGTCGTACAAAAAGTCCGCCTTGATCGTCGGCGACGTCATGGGCCGCTACCACCC
>CAZBIG010000078.1:0-10193 GCA_964491865.1 uncultured Neomegalonema sp.
TCGGCCCCGATCCCGACAGCGTCATGCCGATGATCCGCGACGGCGCCGACAAGCAAACCGTTCTCGAAGAGACCGGCCACACGATCGGCATTCGCGACGTCAGCCTCGACATTCAAGCGGGTGAAACTTTTGTCGTCATGGGCCTGTCCGGCTCGGGCAAGTCCACGCTGATCCGGCATATCAATCGCCTGATCGAGCCGACGGCCGGCCAGATCCTGGTGGACGGCGACGACGTCTTGAAGCTGAACGAAGCGGATCTGCGCGATCTGCGGCGGAACAAGATCTCGATGGTGTTCCAGCGCTTCGGGCTGCTGCCGCATAAAACGGTGCTCGACAACACGATCTACGGTCTCGTGGTCGGCGGCATGGATCGCAAACAGGCCGTCGAAAAGGGCATGGCGCAGATCGAGCTGGTCGGCCTGGCCGGCTTCGAGAACCAGTATCCGAGCCAGCTGTCGGGCGGCATGCAGCAGCGGGTCGGCTTGGCGCGGGCTCTGGCGACCGACGCCGAGATCATGCTGATGGACGAAGCCTTCAGCGCGCTCGACCCGCTGATCCGCAACGAAATGCAGGAACAGTTGAAGGACCTGCAGGCGCGGCTCCATAAGACGATCGTGTTCATCACCCACGATCTCGACGAAGCGCTGCGCCTCGGCGACCATATCGCGATCTTGAAGGACGGCGAACTTCGTCAGGTCGGCACGGGCGAAGAGATCCTGCTGAAGCCGGCCGACGACTATGTAGAGCGCTTTGTGCGCGACGTGAACCGGGCCCGCGTGGTGACCCTCGGCTCACTGGCCGAGCAGGCGGCGCTGTTGCCGGCGAGCGAGGCGACGGCGGAGAAATGCGCCGACCTGCTGAAGCAATACCCGGCGATCGTGCTGACCGAAAACGGCGCGCCGCGGCAGGTGATCGATCGGCGCTGGGCCGAGGCCCACGGCGTCGCGGCCATTGCGAACGGCGTCAAGCGGCCCGACGCCGTGGTGTTCGACGAAGAGACCACGATCGAGGATGGCATGGAGGCGATCTCGGCCAGCCGGACGCCGATCGTGATCACCGGATCGGGCGACACGATCGGCGTGGTGAGCCGCGACCGGGTGCTGAAAGCGATGGTCAAGGACGAGCCGGCCGCCACCGACGGCTGACGACCGGACGGCGCGCGCTACTCGGCGACCGACCCCTGGTCGCCGAAATAGCCCGACCAGGCGAACCAATACGCGATGTGCCCGGGCAACCGAGGCGCTTCGCGACCGTCGGGCCCGACGAGCGCCTGCTCCTCGATCCGCCATTGAGCGCCGTCCAACGCCACCGCCTCGGGCGTGTCGCCGGGCGTGAACGCCTGCCCCTCGGTGCGGTAGGCGCGAACGGTGCGCGAATCGGAGTCTCCGATCAACGTCACGAAGACCGCGCCGGCGCGATCATTAATCACCGGCCGGGTTTCGAACAGAGACAAAGGCCAGGCGCGCTCGTGCCCCGACGAGCGGAGCGCGAACACATAGTCCTTCGCCTTCAACTGGCTCTCGTCCACCAGCGCCGGAAACATCAGCTCGGAGGACGCGAAATAGGATCCGTAGGGCCGCCCGGGCGTGTAGTCGCGCTCGTGTCCGGTCTCAAGCGACAGAACGCGCGTCTCCGGATGCTTCGCGCGCCATTTCGCCCATGTCGTGATCGCCACCGGGCGGGTGTTCAGTTCGAGCCCCGACCCGGTGAGCGGCCCCACCACAGGGCGCCCGGTGAACTGGTTCCACAGTGAATGGGTTTCCGTGTCGTACATCAGCTTGTTCGAGCGGTAGAGAAAGCCCGACGAGCCGAACACGAACGGATCGCCGCGCCCCGGAACAGCCGTCTCGAACAGAATGCCCGAACCGCAGAGCGTGCAATAGGCGAGGCTGACCGGAACGCCCCCGATCACATCGTTGAACATCTCGTGCCAGTCCATAATCCGCAGCGGATAGGCGCGGGCGTCGCCGTTGATCTCGACGCCGAAGACAAGCTCGTCGTTGGTCAAATAATCCGCCGCCTCGGGCGTGATCAGCGTCGGATTTGTGAGCGCTGGGATCCCGTCTTTGCGCACGCCGCCCCAGGTGATTTCTTCGATACGGATCTCGTGTTTGACATTCTCGTAGAGAAACAGCCGGAAATCGGCGTCGATCTCAGAGTACAATCCGGCCTTGAAGCTGATGAAGCCGTCGAAGGGCCGGATCTCGGGATGCGCCTGCTGCCAGAGCATCCAATCGTGCCAGCTGTCGCCCGGGTTCTCGCCGGCAAGTTCGGTCAGCGCGTCGTAAAAGGACGGGCGATCGGCGCGGATGAAGCGCAGCGCCTGGATCAACGCCGGGATCGCGTCCGGGTCGCCGCGCTCGCTGAAATAGGCGAGCGCCTGCTTGCGCCGCTCGAACTCCGGGGCCAACAGCGCAAAGGCCTCGTCGACATTGCGGTTCTCGAGCGCCGGCGCCGACGGGTCGGCCGGCGGTTCGGGCGTTTGCGCCGAGCCCGGGACGGCGACGGCGGTCGCGGCGAGCGCGACCGCGCCGGCCAGCAAAACGGGGCGAAACGGGGCGAGGCACAGGGTCATGATCAGGCTCCGACATCGACAGACGTCGCAGCCTAAACCGCGCGCGACCCGGGCGCGGGTCACGTCTGCGCGGGTCGCGCCCGGGCGGCCCCCCTGCCCGGGGCCCCTGCCCGGCCGGCCGGTCAGGCGTCGGGGATCAGCACATGCACGCTGAACCGGGCTTCGGCGTCGGTCCACACCGCGGCGGACGCCCACCCCGCCTGCGCCGCCAAAGCGGTGAAGCGCCCGGCGCTGTATTTGTGCGAATTCTCGGTGTGAATGCTCTCGCCCTTCGCGAACCGCAAAACGCGACCGGCCAGAGCGACCGTCTGGTCCGCCTGGCTGACCAGATGCATCTCGATCCGGCTCGCCTCGGCGTTCCAGCGCGCCTCGTGGCGGAACGCCTCGAGATCGAAATCAGCGCCCAGCTCGCGGTTGATCCGCACCAGCAAATTGCGGTTGAACGCCGCCGTCACGCCCGCTTCGTCGTCATAGGCGCGCGTCAAGACGGCCGGATCCTTCGGCAGATCGACGCCCACCACGAAAGCGGCGACGCCCGGCCAGGCCCGGACCCGGCGCAACAGCGCCTCGGCCGCCGCCGGTTCGAAATTGCCGATGGTCGACCCCGGGAAGAAAGCGAGCTTGGCGGCGTCGGCCATGCTTTCGGGCAGCGACAGCTCTTGGGTGAAGTCGCCGGCGATCGGGGTCACGGCGAGGTGCGGATAGGCTTGAGACAGGCTCGCGGCCACGCCCGCCAGATAGTCGGCGGAGATGTCGATGGGCGCATAGGCCGACAGGCCGGGCAGCTGATCGAGCAACAGCCGGGTCTTTTCGCTTGAGCCGCTTCCCAATTCGATCAGCGCAGCCCCTGACCCCGCATAGCGCGTCAGCTCGCCGGCGCGTTCTTGCAGGATCTCGGTCTCGACGCGGGTGGGGTAATAGGCGTCGACCGCGGTGATCGCGTCGAACAGCCGCGAGCCCGCTTCGTCGTAGAACCACTTGCTGTCGAGGCGCTTGCGCGGGGCCGTCAGCCCGCTCAACACCGACGCCTTGAACGGGTCCTCGAGCGCGCCGCCGGCCGACGGCGCCAGACGGGTCCGACCGTCGACCGCGTCCGCCGCCAAGCGCAGACCGAGCATCTGCCACCGCTGATGCGGGTAAAAGAACGTCCGATAGGTGGGGCGCATCTGCGCGCGCGGCGTGGCGCAGGACCCGCCGCGCAGCACGAACTGATTGCACATGAATTTGCCGTTGTATTCGCCAAGCGCGCCCTCGGACGGTTTGAACCCCGGGTAGGGCGTGAACGGGCTCTGGGTCCATTCCCAGACGTCGCCCCAGAACTGCCCGCCCCCGGCGGCGCGCGCCGGCAGCGGACGGAAATGCTCGTCCTCGAGGAAATTGCCCGCGATCGGCCGGTCGCGCGCGGCCACTTCCCACTCGGCCTCGGTCGGCAAGCGCTTTCCGGCCCAGCGGGCGAAAGCGTCGGCCTCATAGTAGCTGACATGGACCACCGGCGCGTCGAGGTTCACCGGCTGCGGGCCGCGCAGCGTATAGGTCCACCACGAGCCGTCTTCCCGCCACCAATAGAGCGGCGCGTTCCAGGCCTCGCGCTCTTTGACGTCCCAGCCGTCCGACAGCCAAAGCGACTGGGCCTCATAGCCGCCGTCTTCGATGAACCCGATCCAATCGCGGTTCGTGACCGGCCGCGACGCGATTTCGAAGGGCGCCAGATAGGTTTTGTGGCGCGGTCCCTCGCAGTCGTAAGCGAAGGCGTCGCCCTGGTGGCCGATCTCGGTCAGACCGCCGACGAAGGGCAGCCAATCGAGCGGCGTTTCGCCCGAGACGGGGGCCGGGCTGGGCGCGCGGTACGCCGGCAGCAGCGGGTTGTGCGACAGCGCGTGCAGCAGGTCCGCGACCAACAGCTCTTGATGCTGCATTTCGTGATGGCAGCCGAGCGTCGCGAGTTCGGCGATTTCGCCCGCATCGTCGCGTTCTTGCGTCATCAGCGTCGCCATCGCCGCGTCGACATGGCGTCGATAGGCCTGCACGTCGGCGACCGTCGGGCGCGAGATCAGCCCCCGCCGCGCGCGGGCGTGACGCGGCCCGGCTTGCACATAGTAGGAGTTGAACAAAAACGCGAAGCGCGGGTCGGGCGACGCATAGTCGGGCGCGCGCTGTTTCAAGATGAATTCTTCAAAGAACCAGCTCGTATGCGCCAGATGCCAATTGACCGGGCTGGCGTCCTCCATCGACTGCAGCACCATGTCTTCTGGCGACAGACCCGCCGCCAACGCCTCGGATCGGGCCCGGGTGGCGACATACAGGTCATGGGCGGCCGAGCTCGCGCGGTGGCGCTCTTGGGCTGTGATCACGGTCCGGACCTCTCGATCGATCGGGTGGCAGTTCGGAGCAGGGCGCGGCGTCGCGCGGCGACAGGCCAGCGCCAAACGACGCGCGACCGGCGGCCCGCGCCTGCGGAACCGACGGGCGCGTCAAGCGCGTGCGGCGTTAACGCGGCGCGGCCGGATTGGCTCCCCTCAATTTCTCGCCCCCGGGGTCAGTAAGCAGACCGAACCCGTTCGGACCACCCCCCTCCTCGGCCGCAGCGCGCACAAATCCGCGCAGTCGCCCCGGCGCTCAGCGGTTCCTGCCGAACAGCCGCCCGATCAGCGTGGGCCGAACAGCGGGCCCGGGCGCGGCGGCGTCGGACGCGGCGGCCCCCGAGGCGGCGGCCTCGGACGCGGCGGCCGGCGGCGCGGGCGCGTCGGGCTCCGCGCCCGGGTCGTCGCGGTCGAGCATCGTCTTCAGCCGCCGCGCGACGGCGACGGCGTCCCCGTCCCACACCAGATGGCTCTTCTGCCGCAGCAAAGGCAGCTTGCTGAGGTCAGGACGGCCGACCATCAGCGTGGCGACGGTCTTCTCGCCGTCGACCTCCAGCCCGAGCGCGGTGTTGATCTCGCGCAGGGGCCAGTCCTTGCTGACGCTGTGATTGCTGACGACGGCCAGCACCAGCCGCGCTGCGCCCAGCGCGATGTTGATCCGCTCGGTGAACGAGGCGCCCCAGTCGATATGCTCCTGATCGAGGAAGGCCTTGATCCCAAGCGCCTCGCAGGCCTCGAAGATCGGACGCGCGACGGCCTGCTTGTCTTCGCTGGCGTGGCTGATGAACACCTCGAAATCGTCCGCGCCGAACACGAGGCGCCGCAACGACTTTGGCGGATTGGGATCCAGCTCGAGCAACTGCCCCGCGAATTTCTTAAAAATCACGTCGTTCTCGCCGCGGATCATTTTCAAATAGGCGAGTTCGCCATAGAGCGCGTTGCGGAACAGCCGGTCGACCGGGCCGCGCGGCGCGTCGATGCGGCGCGTCTTCAGGTGCGCGCGCCCGGCCGCCTCGAGCCCGAACTTCCGCCAAGCGTGGATCATGGCGCGGATCTTTCGCACCCGCTTTCGGGGCAGGTTCGGCGCGGCGTTGACCGTGACGCCGGTGACCGCCTGGCGCACATGCGCCGTCTGCAGCCGCACCTTCTTCGGGTTGGGCGCAAAACCGGCGACCGCGATCTCTTTGGCCAATTCGGTTCCGACCGCGACCGGCGCGTCGCGGCTCTCGCCGAGCGGCCGGCAGATCGACACCGGAAAGGCGGGGGCGTTGGTCGAAAAGGTGATGTCGTCGGCGTACCGGCTGTAGCGGCACCGGTTCGCGCGGGCCAACCGGTTCAGACGGCGGTCGAGGCCGGTGGCGATGTAATTCGATAAGATCGGCGAGGTCGGCGCGCCCTGGGGCAGACCGTTGCGAAACGTGCAGAGCTGGGCGCAGACGGTCGCGGCCGCGTCGCCCATGAAAAACGGCGCGGCGCGGAACAAGCCCCGGACGCGCCCGAAATTGATCGTTGGAAAAAAGTCCTCGAGGTCGACGTTGAGCACCAGTCGTTGGCCGGCATGGCCGTCGGCGTTCGACAGGATGCTGCGGCCGGGCAGAAACCCGTGGCTGGTCGGATGCGGCCGGTGGAGCGCGTAAAGGAGGGGGCGCAGCCGGTCTTGGCCGACGCGCACGATGCCGAGCGGCGAGTCGATGCGGCGCATGCCGCCGGTGCGCTTGGGGATCTCGAAGCTCGCATATCGTCGGGCGTCCGGCGCGTCGAACAGCGCATGGCGGAGCCGACCCGGCGAGAGGTCCAACATCGCCGCCACGTCGAGCAAGGTCTGCGGGGGCGGCCGGCCGAAGGCCGCCTCGGCGGCCGCGCGGGCCGCTTGGGCGCGCGCCGCGGCCGCGGCGCTCGGCGGCGGTTCGCCCGCCGAATTCTCAGCCGGCGACCCGGCGGCCTCGTCTGTTTCGGCCATGGAGCGACGTCCGGTTCCCTCGCACCTTACTCTTACCTGGGCCTGCTTGCAGGCCCAGGTAAAACGAGACGTCGGGTCTTCCGCCGCAGGATCGACAGCGAACATAGAAGGGCCAGACGCCGCTCGCTCTCTGGATCGCGCGGCGGCCGCCGGGTGTCAAATGGCCGTTTCAGGGCGGATCAGTCGTAGCGCAGATCCGTCGCTTTGCCGCGGAACACGGTGTAGGCGAGCGCGGTGTAGCCGACGATCGCCGGCAGAACGAACAGCGCGCCGACCAGGATGATCAGCAGGCTCTCCGGCGCGCTGGCCGCCTCGTACAGCGTCAGTTTCTCGGGCACGACATACGGATAGAACGAATAGGCCAGCCCGGCGAAGGCCAGGGTGAACAGCCCGATCGCGCCGACGAACGGCGTCCAACTCCAGCTGTCGTCCTCGGTGGGCAGATGCTTCAGCGCCAGCCACACCATGCCGATCAACGCCAGCGACATGATCGGCAGCGGCGCGAGCAGAAAGATCTCGGGCACCGAAAACCACTTGTCCCAGATCCGCTGACTGACGAGCGGGCTGGCGAGCGAGACGGCGCCGACGCCGCCGATCACCCCGAGCAGGCCGGACTTCGCCCATCGGACGGCTTTCCTTTGCAGCGCGCCATCGGTTTTTAGGATCAGCCAGGCGGCGCCGATGAACGCGTAGCCGAGCGTCAGGCACAGCGCCGTCAAAAGCGCGAACCCGACGGTCGCGACCGTCCATTCCAGCCCCATGATGTACAGCCCGAGCATGAAGCCCTGGGCGAGCGACGTCATCACCGAGCCGGCGACGAAGGCTTGGTTCCAGCGCGGCTTGGTCTCGATCGGCGCCTTGGCGCGGAACTCGAACGCGACCCCGCGCAAGATCAGCCCGACCAGCATGATCGCCACCGGCAGATACAGCGCGGTCAAGATTTGTCCGTGCGCGGCCGGAAAGGCGACCAGCAACAGCCCGACTGCGAGCACCAGCCAGGTCTCGTTCGCGTCCCAAAAGGGACCGATCGACGCGATCATACGGTCTTTCTCGGCGTCGGCGGCGAAGGGCAGCAACGCGCCGACACCGAGATCGAAGCCGTCGAGAATGACGTAGATCAGGATCGACAGGCCCATCAGCGCCGCGAACGCGAGCGGCAGCCAGACGGTCGGATCTCCGAACAAGGTCAGCATCAGTCACCTCGGATGTCTGCGGCGCAGTGCGCGTTTGGGCCCCCGCCACGCCCCGGTTCGGGCGCGACCCTCGGGCGGAATGCGACGAGGGGGGCGAAGACGGAAGGCGTAAGGGCGGCCCCGGCGCCGCCCTCCGCCGCTCAATTCACTCGGCCGGCACCGCCAGCGCCTTGGCCGCCCCGCCCTGGGTGGCGGCGATCGGCGCCGTGTCCTGGCCGATCGCGGCCTTCCGGGCGAGGTGGAAGATGACGCCGACATAGACGATCGTGAGCGCCGCATAGACGGCCAGGTAGAGGGCCAAGGTCCCGGCCACCATCGGCGCCGGCACCGCCGCGACCGCCTGCTCGGTCGTCAGCACGCCCGACACCAGCCAGGGCTGACGCCCAATCTCGGTCGTGTACCAGCCGGCCAAGGTCGCCACCCAACCCGAGAAGCTCATCGCCACCAGGCCGCGCAGCATCCAGCGCCCGGCCGCGCCGTCGAAGCTCGGGCGCTTCCACAGGAACCAGGCCGCGGTCCACGACGCCGCCAGCATCAGCAACCCGACGCCCACCATGATGCGGAAGGACCAGAACACCGGCGCGACAGGCGGATGAAGCTTCGCGCCGTCTTCCGCGACGAAATCGTTCAGACCCGGCACCACGCCGTCGGCGGAATGCTTCAGGATCCAGCTCGCGCCCGAGGGCACGCCGATTTCGAAATGATTGGTGCGCGCCGCCTCGTCAGGGATCGCGAACAGCAGCAGGGGGGTGTTCGGTCCGGTCTCCCAGTTGCCTTCCATCGCCGCGACTTTCGCCGGCTGATGCTCGAGCGTGTTGAGACCGTGCAGGTCGCCCGCGATGATTTGGACCGGGATGAGCGCCGCGCCGAGCAGCACGCCGGTCACCAGCCCTTTCCGCGCGCCCCCCGACCGGTCGCCGCGCAACAGCCGATAGGCCGAGATGCCGGCGATCAGGAAGGCGCAGGTCAAGCCCGACGCCAGCAGCATATGAACCAGTCGGTAAGGCATCGACGGGTTGAAGATAATCGCGAGCCAGTCGGTCGCGTGCGCCACGCCCTCGCGCATTTCGAAGCCGACCGGCGTGTGCATCCACGAATTGAGCACGATGATCCAAAAGGCGCTCATGGTCGTGCCGAAGGCGACCAGGAACGTCGCTCCGGTATGGGCCCAATTCGGCACCTTCCGGAACCCGAACAGCATGATGCCGAGGAACACCGCCTCGAGGAAGAAGGCCGTCAGCACCTCATAGGCCAGCAACGGACCCGCGATATTGCCGACTTTTTCCATGAAGCCCGGCCAGTTCGTGCCGAACTGAAAGCTCATGGTGATGCCCGAGACCACGCCGAGCGCAAATGAGAGCGCGAAGACCTTCACCCAGAAGAGGTAGGCGTCCATCCACGCCTGATCGCGCGTGGCTAGGTATCGGAGGCGGAAAAACAAGAGCAGCCATCCGAGCGCGATCGTGATGGTGGGAAAAAGAATGTGAAACGAGATGTTCGCGCCAAACTGGATACGCGACAGAATAAGGGCGTCCACGAGTTCCTCGAAGGGGGACGGGTGACCGGCTACGCGCGCGAGCTGCTCCCCAGAACCAGCCCACGAGACTGACATGGCTCACAGATGCCTGTGCTCAAGCGATTGTGGGGGCGATGGCTGGTCGCACTGCGGCGAGACTGTCCCAAATCCCGCCAGGATCGGCGATAAATCGCACCGGAGCTGGCCTGAGGCTGTCGCTGCGCTAAGGTGCCGACCGCGGAGGAGTTGAAATGGACCAAGCTCAGGACACGGCGCAACAGACGCCGATCCTCGACGTGGCGAACATCGAGGTGATTTACGATCACGTCATTCTTGTCCTGAAGGGCGTCTCGCTGCAGGTGCCCCGGGGCGGGATCGTCGCGATTCTCGGCGCCAATGGCGCGGGAAAGACCACGACGCTGAAAGCGATCTCCAACCTCCTGCGGGCGGAGCGCGGAGACGTCACCAAAGGCTCCATCAGCTTCGAGGGCGAGGAGGTGAAGGCTCTCTCCCCCAACGCGCTGGTGACCCGCGGCTGCATCCAGGTGATGGAAGGCCGCCACTGTTTCGGACACCTCACCGTGGAGGA
>CAZBIG010000079.1:0-10179 GCA_964491865.1 uncultured Neomegalonema sp.
GCCTTGTTTGACATTTTTACGGGGGGCGAAGCCGACGCTGGGCCGTAACATATCGACCTGGCTGGTTACTAAACGGGCCACGCGCGGAGGCTCGGACGCGCGCGCCGCTTCGGTCTCGGATGGGGTTTCGGCTTCAGTCATGGCGCCTCTCCGGGGGCGGCTCGGGGCGGGTTGCGCGCCGCCCGATCATTGGTATGTTTTTCACGCCAATCCACGCAGCGAGTCAATCCGGCCATGCCGTTTCGTCCCGTCCCGCATCCAAAAGTCGCGGAAAGCGTCGTCGCTGAATTCGAGACGCTGCTGCTGCATGGGGTTTTGAGGCCCGGCGACCGCCTGCCGCCCGAGCGCGACTTGGCCGAGCGGCTCGCCGTGTCGCGCAGCTCGTTGCGGGCCGCGATGGATCTGCTCGAGGCGCGGGGTCTGATCCACCGCCGCCAAGGATCGGGTTCGACGGTCTCGGAGTTGATCGCGGCGTCGCTGGTGGATCCGCTCGGCGCGTTGATCGCCGAACGGCCCGAAACGCTGCGCGACTATCTGAGCTTTCGGCGCCTGATCGAGCGCGAGACGGCGGCCGAGGCCGCGCGGAACGCCGCGCCGGCCGACCGCGACCGCATCGCGCGCCTGCTCGACGCGATGCGGTCCGCCCACGGGGCCGGAGCGCCCGACCGCGAGGCGGCGCTCGACGTCGAGTTTCACTTGAGCGTGGTGGAAGCGGCGGGCAACGCCGTCACCGCCCAGGTGATGCGCGCGCTCGGGCGGTCGCTCGCTCGGGGAATGCGCACGCTCCGCGAAAAGATCTACGCGCGGCCCGGGTTTCCAGCGGCGATCCTCGCCCAGCACGCCGCCATCGCCGACGCCGTGGCGCGGGGCGACCCCGAGCGCGCGGCGGCGGCCTCGGACGCGCATCTCGACTATGTCGCCGAAGAGCTGTCGGCGGCCGAAGGGGCCCTGCGCCGCGCTGATTTGGCCGAGCGCCGCGCCAACCGCGACCTGGCCTGCGGCTGACGCGCGCCGGTCTTTCCTTTTGCCGCGGTTTCAGGTAACCGGCCGCCTTCCGCGCCTTACACCCCTGGAGGATGCGCGGACCATCAGGAGTTTCGTCATGTCAGAAGTGAAAACGCTTCCGGTGACGCCGCGCGAGGGAGTGGGCAAGGGGGCCGCCCGAGCCGTGCGTCGTGAAAACCGGGTGCCCGCCGTCATCTATGGCGGCGGCAAAGATCCTCAGCCGATCAGCATCCCCTACAACGAGTTGTTCAAAGCGTTGAAGCGCGGCAAATTTCTCGCCTCGCTCCTCGATCTCGACACCGGCTCTGAAAAGATCCGCGTGGTCCCGCGCGACGTCCAGCGCGACGTCGTGAAAGACTTGCCGATCCATGTCGATTTCTTGCGGCTGTCCGAGCGCAGCTTGATCAACCTGTTCATCCCGGTCGAGTTCGTGAACCACGGCGCGAGCCCGGGGCTGAAGCGCGGCGGCGTGCTGAACATCGTGCGTCACGAGGTCGAACTGCGGGTGCGCGCCGGGGCGATCCCCGAGAAGCTGACCTGCGATCTGACCGGGGCCAAAATCGGCGACACGATCCACATCTCGGCGATCACGCTGCCGAACGACGCGAAGCCGGTGATCCATGATCGCGACTTCACCGTCGCGACGATCGCCGCGCCGTCCGGCCTGGCGGCCAGCGGCGACGACGAGGACGAGGCTGAAGACTGATCTTCAGCGGCTCTGAGCGCGCCGCGCTCAGAGCCCGTTCACCCGACCGCTTTTACAGAAACCAAGCGTGCCGATCCGAGGTCGCCGTCTCGGCGACCGGGGCGTCGCCGCCGCGGCGCGCGAGATCCGCGCGCGACAATCCCAGATCCGACAGCGCGCGCCCGTCGAGAGAGGCCAGGTGGCGGAAGCCCGCCTGGGCCTTCATTTGCGACCGCCATGTCGCGGCGCGTTGCGCGACCTGGGCGAAAACGCCCTGGGTGTTTTGGGTTGCTCCGGGCGCCGCCATCTGGGCGGCGATCTCGCCTTGCCTCATCTGCTTCATCGCTCTTCTCCGATCGGCGGGCCCACCCGCCAGAGCGCCCACCTCGTTGGTCGGCGCCGCCGGCGCAAGCGCGTTCAGATCATGCCCGCCATGACCTGCGCGCATACGGTCGGAAACGGATTTTCGCATGTCGCATCAGGCCTCTAGACCCGGTCTCTCAGGGCGTTCGCGCAGGCGCGGCGACGTCGCCGCGCGCGGCGTTCGGCCTTCGAAACCGGGCGGGGCTCGACCGACGGCGACCGTCCGCGCTCCGATGCGAAGAGACTTAAGCCGACCCGCTTCTCAGGATAATGACCTGATTTTGGGATTGATAATCCCGTAGATCGCTTTAATCCGGATCTATGGACAGGTTCACGGCCCTGCGCGTTTTGGTGACGGTCGCCGAGGAGCGCGGCTTCGCCGCCGCGGCGCGTAAGCTGGGGCTCTCAACCTCGGCGGTCAGCCGTCATGTCGCCGACCTCGAGGGGCGTCTCGGCGTCCCGCTGTTGCGCCGCACCACGCGGCGGATCGACCTGACCGAAGCTGGGGTCCGCTTTCTGCCGCGCGCCGCGGGGCTGCTGACGGATCTCGACGCGCTCGAGAGCGAGGTGAGCGACCTGGCCAGCCGTCCGCGGGGCTTGCTCCGCATCACTTCGGCCCCGCAGTTCGGCGAACAGTTCGTCTCGCCCGTCGCCGCCGCCTTCGCGCGCGCCTACCCGGACGTTCGGGTCGAGCTCGATCTCAGCGAACGGGTCGTCGATTTGGTGGGCGAGGGGGTCGACCTGGCCGTGCGGGCCGGTCGGCTGGCCGCGTCCAGCCTGCGGCGGCGGTCTCTGGCCGAGCCGCGATACATCATCTGCGCAAGCCCCGAATATCTGCGACGGAACCCGCCCCCCGAGACGCCCGCCGATTTGCGCCGCCATGACTGCGTCATCGGCCATGTCGGCGGCGCCTATCCGACCTGGAATTTCGTCGATCCGGACGGGCGCGTCGCCTCGATGCCGATCCGCGGCCGCTTCGCGGCAGCGTCCGCGCACGCGCAACGCGAAGCGATGCTGGCGGGCGTCGGGATCGCGATGTTCCTGCCGGCTCTGATCGAAGAGGATTTGCAAAGCGGCCGCGCGGTCCAGCTGCTCACCGATTATCGGCTGGACCGGAACACCATTTCGCTTGTCTGGCCGCCCGCGGATCCAACACCGCCGAAGCTGCGCGTTTTCATCGATTTCCTGGTCGGCGCGCTGCATAAGTCCGGAGGCTTTGCGCCGCCCGCGACCGATCCGACCTAGACGGATGCGCCCATGAAACTGTTCGTCGGCCTCGGCAACCCCGGGGCGAAATACGAAAAGACGCGACACAATATCGGCTTCATGGCGGTCGATGCGATTGCCCGCGCCCACAACTTCTCGCCCGAGCGCGCCAAGTTCCAGGCGTCGGCCTCTGAAGGAAAATTGGGGACCGAGAAGGTTTTTCTGATTAAGCCGCAGACTTTCATGAATTTGTCCGGCCAGTCTGTTGGCGAGGCGCTGCGGTTTTTTAAGCTCGAGCCGACAGACGTGGTCGTCTTCCACGACGAACTCGACCTCGCGCCCGGAAAATGCCGGGTGAAGCACGGGGGCGGTCACGCGGGCCATAACGGCTTGCGCTCCTGCCACGCGCATCTCGGACCGCATTACAGCCGGGTGCGGCTCGGGATCGGCCACCCGGGCGACAAGAACAAAGTGTCAGGCTATGTGCTGCACGAGTTCGCCAAGGCGGATTGGGACTGGATCGATCGGCTGATGACGGGGATCGCCGAGGCGGCGCCGGCCCTGGCGGCCGAGGACGACGCCGGCTTCATGAACCGCGTCGCGCTGCGCGCCGCGCCGCCGAAAGCCTCGGCCGACCGGGCGGCCCCCTCGAAAAGTCCGGATCGGCCCGAAGCGAAGGCCGACCCGAGTTCAGCCGCGCCGAGTTCAGCCGAGCCGAGCGCAGCCGAGACGAGCGAATCCTCTGCGTCGCCGCTGCAACGCTTGGCCGCGCGGTTCAGGAAACCGCAGTGACCGCGGCGCGCCGGCCACGTCGACGCGGTCTTTCAGCGCGATCTTGGCGCAGGGCTTGCTGACCTCGGGCGGATCTTTGTGCCATGACCGCAGCGTCGACGCGTCCGACGCCCGCCACGGAGGCCAGCGCATGTTCAACCGCACCAAAAAGCCGTCCGATCCGTCGCCGCAGCCGGCCGCATCGCCGGCGGAACCGACGTTTCAGGCTTCGGCCGACGCGGTCCGGACGCCGCCGGCGGCGGCGCAGTCCGGCGAAGGCGACGCGCGTCCGCGCGACCCGGCGATCGCCCGGGCCGTCGAGCAGCGCATGCGGACCATGTCGGGCGGCGACGGTCCGCCCACCGTGATCCAAAAGGATATGGAGGTGCGCGGCCGCATGCTGACGGACGGCGCGGTCGAGCTGCACGGCACGCTCACCGGCGATATCTGCGCCCGCAACGTGCTGCTCGGCGACAGCGGCGTCGTGCACGGCGACATCGTCGCCGAACAGGTCGAGATCGCAGGCCAAGGCGACGGCCGCACCACCGCCCGTCGCGTGCGCCTGGGGGCCGGCGCGCGGTACAAAGGCGACATTCTGCATCAGCGCCTGTCGATCGAAGACGGCGCCGAATTCGAAGGCTCGGTCCTGCGCAAGACCGATGAAAAGGCTTGGGAGGCGATCTCGGCCACATTCGAGACCCCCGGCGTCGAGTTGACCGACGCGGCCCTGAAGGCGGTCGACGCGCTCAAAGCCGAGTTCGAGCGGCGCCGTCGCTCCTGACGCGTCGCCTGTTCTCCGCTATGCTCGCGCCGCGCGACGGCGGGGGGAGACGACATGGCGGACATTCTGATCACGGCGCTCGCGGCGCTGCTCGGGGTCGCGGCGGCGGCGCTGGCGGCTCTGGTGGCGCTGGCGTTCCGCCGCCGGCGGGCCGCCGAGCGGATCGCGCCGCCGCTTGGCGAGCGGATCACGGTCGAGACGCCGCACGGGGCCGGCGTGCTCCACTACGCGGCCTTTGGCGCGCCGCGGCCTGATCGCCGGCCGGTCGTGCTGATTCATGGGGCCGGCGGCAGCTTGCGCCATTTCACCCACACGCTGACGGACGCGCTCGCCGAGACCGATCGGGTGATCGCGGTCGACCGTCCCGGGGCGGGCTACAGCGCGCCGCCGGCGCTCGACGCCCTGACCTTGTCGCGACAGGCCGACTTTCTGCGCCGCGGGCTGGCGGCGCTGGATGTGCGGAACCCCGTTCTGGTCGGTCATTCCTTCGGCGGATCGGTCGCGCTCGCCTACGCGCTCGACCATCCCGACGACGTCGCCGCCCTGGTCTTGCTCGCGCCCGGCGCCTATCCGTTCACGCCGAAACCGCCGGCGCCCCAGCAGCCGGTGACGAGCGCCCTCGCGCGGAAGCTTTTGGCTTGGACCGTGCTGGGCCCCGCCGTCGAGAGCGCGCGAGACCAGATCGCCGGAGCCGTGTTCAGCCCGCAAACGCCGCCGAGCGATTTCAACTCGGCCGGCGGCGCGGCGCTCGCGACCCGACCCGAGCAGCTGCTCGCGGCGCTGACCGAGCAGGCGACGTATCAGGAGGACCTTGGCGCGCAGGCGGCGCGGTACGGCGCGTTGACGCTGCCGATCACGGTGTTGTTCGGCGAGCGCGACGCCGTCGGCGACGCGGCGACGCACGCCGATCCCCTGGCCGCGGCGGCGGCGCGCGCCTGCGTCGTGCGTCTGCCGACCGCAGGACATATGCTCCCCTACGCCGAACCGGACGCCTGTCTCGACGCGATCCGCGCGGCCGCCGCGGCGCCCGCCGCCTGAGCCCGCGCCCGTTAGTTCGCGATCGAGGCTTATTGCGCGGTCGAGGCGCCGGACAGGCCGCCGCCGGGCTTCGGCGGCTCGATCGCTTCCGCCGCCGCGGCCCCGGCCGCGGCGCCGTCCGAAGACACCACCTCGACTTTCTTGCGGGCGAGCTTGATCCCCGCGTCCGAAAACGCCGTGCGCAGGCGGTGATGGACCTCGCGGCGCAGCACGAACTGCATGCGCGGCTTCGCCTTGAACTTCACGCGGATAATCAGCGCGCTGTCCTCGTCGACCATCAGCACGCCCTGGCTTTTCAACGGCTCGAGAAACTTCGAGCCGTGTTCCGGGTCTTCCAGCAACTCAAGCCCGACCCGCTTGACGATCTTCTTGACTTGTACTGGATCGGTGTCCGGCTCCATCCGGAACGGCATTTTGTAGATGACCCAGTCCCGGTTGTGGTTCGTGACGCTCTTCATCTCGCCGAAGGGGATCGTGATGATCGGCCCAAGATGGTGCCGCAGCTGCAGTGATCGGATGGAAATCGCCTCGACCTCGCCGCGCATGTCGGGGTCGAGCTCGATGTACTCGCCGACCCGGAACGCGTCGTCGATCAAGAAGAACATGCCCGAAAAGATGTCTCGAACCAGCGTCTGAGCGCCGAAGCCGATCGCGATGCCGATGATCCCGGCCGACGCCAACAGGGGCCCGATGCTGATGCCGAGCGACGAGAGCAGGATCATCAGCACCACGATGGACAGCACCATCAGCAGGAAGATGCGAAACATCGGCATTAGTGTTTGAAGCCGAGACGGGCCGGAGACTTCGCCCTCGAGGTCTTCGAGATCGCCGCCGGCCACATGGCGCTCTTGATAGAGCGCCGCCTGGATCAGCCGCCAAATCAGCTGGCCGACAAGGAGCGTCACCGCGATGTCGAAGACCGCGCTGGCCCAGTCGGGCGCGTTCGCGCCCTTGGCCAACGCCATGAGATCGACGCCCCAGAGCTGCGCGATCGCCAGCGCCGCGCCGAAGCCGAGGACGACCCGCCAGGCCCCGTGAAGCACCGGCTGCATCCGCGCGCTCGCGTCCGACTGCGCCGGCAGGGCGATCCGCACCAGCTCGCCGCCCAACCGATCGAGCGCCGGCAAGGACAACAGCACGAGCAAGGATCCGAGCGGCCCGACCAGATGCTGCTGACCGGTCTCGAACCAGCGCGCCAGCCAATAGAGGTAGGCGACAGCGAGATAGACGATCAGCCCGATCGGGGCCGCCCGCCGCAAAATGATCGACCAAGCGTTCGGCGCCGGGCTTGGCGGGGCCAGCGCGGCCGGCGCCGCGTCCGCCGGGTCGACGTCGATCGCACGCCCTTCGATGGTCTGCGGATCCGGCCCGACCCGCGGCGCGTCGTCATCATAGAGCGTCGCCGGCCCCCGGGGACGATCGATGCCGAAGGCGCGGGCGCAGCTTTCTTCGACCGTCGAAAAGTTGCCGAGCGACGCGCCGAGCAGCAGCGCGAAGACCAGCGAGCCGCCCGCCGCGACCGTGAAGATCGCCGGCGCGAAGCCCAGGCCGAACGTCGGGAACAGGCCGGCGATCAACCAGGCCCCCATGCCGATCAGCGCGCTCATCGAGATCAGGCGATGGATACGTCGCGCCGCCCCGTCCGAAACGTCGGCGATCCGCAGTTGCGGCGCGAAGGGCGCGAAGGCCCGGCGGGACAACACGATGGCCGCCCAGCCGTTGGCGACGCCTTGCTCGAAGATCCAGACATAGCTGATGTCGCGGCTCAACATCGGACCGAGCGTTTCCGCATAGCCCGGGGCCAGCGCCGTGAAGGCGATCGCGAAGGCCGCCACCGGGGCCAGTTCGACCGCGGTCAGGGCGAGCGTGCGGACCACCCGGTCCCAATAGCTCGACCCGTCGGTCGCTTTCAGCCATGCGCGCCAGGGCGCGGTCAGCGCGTGAACCACCCAGGCGGCGGCGAGGCTTAGAAAAACCAATCCGAGCGCGGTCGCGATCATCTGCGAAACGCCGTTCGTCGCCAGCGCGAGGCGCGCCTCGACCCGGGGCCCGCGCTCGTCGAGCCGTCCGAGCTCGTCCCACCGGGCCGCCACGTTTCGGGTGATCCGCGCCCAGCTCTGACCAAGCTGCGCGATCACGGCGCCGAGGCCTGCGGCCTCGTCCTGCTCGGCCCCCGCGTCCGACGCCGCCCGCGCGCGCAGCTCTTCGCGCACCAGGTCGCGGATCTCCGAATCCGTCAAGCGCGCGAGGAAACTGTCGACCGTCTCCGGCGTCAACGTCTCCGGCAATTGAGGCGGCCCTTGCTCGGCCGCGGCGCCGTCGCCTGAAGCGGCGCGCACCGCCTCGCCCTTCAGCACCTGCGCCTCGGCGACGGCGGCGCCCGACAGCAGCGTCAGGACCGCCAGGAACGCCGCGAGACCCCCGATGCGGATGCGCGCGCCCAGGCGCCCTAATCGACCCGTCAGCCCGTCGTCGCGCCCCGCCGCCATCCTCGCCTCCCGCTGATCCGCCCGCTGTCGACGCCATAGGCCGCGCCGGACGCGCTGTACACTCACGAGCGACCGCGGTCGCGCGAGGGCGCGTGAACGCCTCAGAGCGGCAGCAGGATTTCGAAGCGGGCGCCCTGATCGCGGCCGGCGCTTTCGGCCCGCGCCGCGCCCCCATGGGCCTCGGCCACCTCGCGCACATTGGCGAGGCCGAGACCCGTGGCGCTTTCCCCCGAGGTCGGCTTGGCCGACAGCGTCTCGAACGGCCGAAACGCGCGCGCCAGATCTTCGGACGTCAGCCCCTGGCCTTGATCGACGACGCTGATCACCGCCTGACCGTCGCGCTTGCACGCGCTCGCCGAGACCTTGGCCCCGGGGTAGCTGTACTTGATCGCGTTGCTGATCAGGTTGTCGATCGCCTCGAGGATCAACTCCGGATCGACCGAGGCCCGGACCTTTCGGGGGGCCTCGAGCGACAGCTCGATGTCCTTCGCCGCCGCCGCGTCGCGGTTCGCCTCGGCGGCGACGCGCAGCAGCGCCCGTAAATCCGCCGGCGCCCGCTGGGGCGACAGGCTGGCGGTTTCCTCGCGCGCGCGTTCGAGCGTCGCGTCGATCATGGCGGCCATGCGGTCGGCGGCGGAGACCACGCGATCGCTGGCCCGCGCGATCCGGTCGAGATCGGCGCCCCGCCGCGCCGCGAGCGTTTGCAGCAGCTCGCCCTGGGCCGCGATCGCCGACAGAGGATTGCGCAGGTCGTGCGCGATCATGCCGAGCAGCCTGGTTTTAAAGGCGTTCGCGGAATGCACCGACTGATAGCGGCGACGCAGCCGGCCGTTCAGCTTGCCGAGATCCTGGATCAGCGCCTCGCGCTCCCGCTCCATCTCGCGCCGCCGGATTTCGGCCTCCACGCGCTGACCGAACAGCCGCGCGACGCCGACGCCAAGATCCGGGTTGTCGATCGGCTTCGCCGAGAGCACGGCGAGATGTCCGCGAATCGCGCCGTCGCTATTGCGGATCGGCAGGCCGAAATAACCTTGGAAGCCCGCCTCTTTTGGAAACAGCTTGGCGAGATCGCACGGGACCACGACCGTCTCGCCGTTGACCGCCGCCAGACAGGGGGTGCCGTCGAGGTCGTAGGAAAAGCCGTCCACAGGCTCTCCGTCGCGGACGGCGTAGATGGCGCGCGCGCTTTCGGCGGGATCGCCCTCGGTGCGCGTCAAGAAGACGAGCGTCGCCTCCATGCAGCTGCGCAGCGCCTCGACCAAACCGATCAGAAACGCGTGGCCCACTTCGCCGGCCGTCGCTTCGGCGACCTTCAGCAAAAGGGCCGCGTCGGCCTGTGCGTGCGCGCGGTCCGTTTTCGGGTCGTCCCGCATCCTGTTCTCCCCGATCAGCGGTCGGAGGATCAGGGCGGAAGGGCCGCGGCGTCAATGCTTCGACGCCGCGGCGATGCGTGTCGCGCGGGGCTTCGGCCCCGGCCGGCGAACGCGTCCGCCTTAGAATTCGAAGGCGTCGCGGATCGCGTTCAGATTGGCGTTGCCGACGTCTTCCAGGATCACGCGCTCTTGCCCGACCGAAATGATCACGTCGGAGCCCGAGCGGTTCACGTCGAGATCATTCGCCGACGACAGGCCGTTCACCGCCGAGAAGTCGAGCGTCTCGCCGATCGCGTAGTCGGTGATCGTGTCGGTGTCCCAATTGTCGTCGAAGATGAACGTGTCCGGCCCCTGACCGCCGGTCAGCGTGTCGTCGCCGCGGCCGCCTTCCAGGAAGTCGCCGTTGTTGCCGCCGTCGAGCGCGTCGTCGCCCGCGCCGCCGTCCAACCGGTCGCGGCCGTTGCCGCC
>CAZBIG010000080.1:0-10098 GCA_964491865.1 uncultured Neomegalonema sp.
GATGGGAATGCGGCGCACGATCTCCCACCCCGGCTGATCCGCCGAGAACAAAAAGGCGGTCAGCCCCTTGCGCGGATCGTCCGACGTGCGGGCCATCAGGATGAAGCGCTCGGCCGCGCCGGCCCCGGTGATGTACCATTTGCGGCCGGACACGACGTAGCGATCGTTCTTTTTCTCGGCGCGGGTCAACATCATGGTCGGATCCGACCCCGAGCCCGGATGCGGTTCGGTCATCGCGAACGCCGAGCGCATGCGGCCCTCGACCACGGGCTTCAGCCACCAGTCCTGCTGATCGGGCGCGCCAACCTGCGCCAGCAGGCGCATATTCCCGTCGTCCGGCGCGGCCGCGTTGAAGCAGACCGGTCCGAACAGCGAGCGGTTCATCTCCTCATAGGCGGCGGCGAGCGTGGTGAAGTCGTGGCCGAGACCGCCGAGCGCCTCGGGGACGTTCGGCGCCCAAAGGCCGGCCGTCTTCACCTTCTGCTGGACGCGCGCCAGCGCCTCTGGGGCGATGTTCTCATGCGCGTCCCAGTGCGCGGGGTCCTGCTCGAGCGGCAGGATCTCGTCGGCGACGAAACGCGCGACGGCCGCGCGATAGGCTTCGCCCCGCGGGCTGAGGGTAAAGTCCATGGAGCCTCCCGGAGATGCTGGTTTTCTCCGGAAGGATAGTGCGGCGGCCGAGCGCGGTCGTCAGCCCCTATTCGAAGCGGGTTCGCGCGCCGGCGCGCCGACAGCCGCGCCGGCAGCCGCGCCAACAGGGCGCCCCGGCGTTGCGCGACGCCCGCGGCGGGATCGGCTCAGTCGCCGAAGCGCTCGGCCAGTCGCTCCATGCGCGCCAGCTGCGCGGCGGCCACCAGGCGCCGGTCCGCCTCGCCCGCGGTCTCGAGGAAGCGCTTGGACAGCCGACCGGCGATCGCGCCGATCTCGTCGTTTTGACGCTTGGCCTCGCCGAGCGCCGCCAGCGCGTGATCGAACCGCCCGTCCGCGGCGACGGCCTCGATCGGCGCCGCGCCCAGCGCGCGATGCGTCGCCGTCAGCCAGGCCTCGGCCGCGGTCTCGTCCTGGAACGCTTCGCGCGCCGCCGCGCGCAGCCGCGCGCGCCGGGCCTCGACGCCGGAGGTTTCCTGGCCGGAAGGTTTCTGGCCCGAGATTTCCTGGCCCGAGGTTTCCTGGCCGCGGGGGGCTTGCGACGCCATCGCGGGGCCGGCCCCGGCCTGGTCGGCGGTCGTGTCGGTGGCGGTCAAATCGGTGCTGGTCATGGCCTCTCTCCCTTCGCCGTCGATCGTCGCGTTGACAGGCGCGGACCCGGTCGCCGAGACCGAGACCCGTCCCCGCGACGCGCGTCCCCGTAACGCGACGCGTTGCGCTGCCGCCCGCCTCGCCCGGACCGCCGCGACTCGGACGCTAACCCAGTCTCGCCGCGCCGAACAGGGGCGGCGCGCCCCCGTCAGAGCGGCGAAACCAGATGTCCGCCGTCCACCGCCAGCGTGGCTCCGGTCATGTACCCGCCCGCGTCCGACATCAGCAGCAGCAACGGCCCGTCCAGATCGCCCTCGACCCCGATTCGGCGCATCGGGATCCGTTTGGTCATCGCCTGGCCGGCCTCGCTGTCCATGAACGCGGCGTTGATCTCGGTGCGGAAATAGCCCGGCGCGAGGGCGTTCACCCGGATCCCGTAGCGCGCCCATTCAAGCGCCAGGGCGCGCGTCAGATGATCCACCGCCGCTTTCGACGCGCTGTAGGCCGCGACCCCCGCGCCGACCCGCATGGCCAGGATCGACGCCACATTGACGATCGCGCCGCCGCGCCCGTCGGCGATCATGCGCGTCGCGGCCGCCTGCGCGACCCGAAACACGCCGTCGAGATTGACCGCCATCACCGAGCGCCAGTCCTCTTCCGAGGTCTCGAGCGCCGGGCCGCCAGCGGCGACGCCCGCATTGTTGACCAGCCCGTCGAGCCCGCCGAGCGCGGCGGCGGCGGCGGCGACGCCCTCGCCGACCGAGCTCGGGTCCGTCACGTCCATCTCGATGGCGGCCGCCGCGCCCCCCGCCCCGGCGATCTCCTCGACGAGGGCTCGCAAGGCGGCGGTTCGTCGCGCCGCAACGGCCACCGCGGCGCCTTCGGCCGCCAGGACGCGGGCGAAGCGGGCTCCCAATCCGCTGGACGCGCCGGTGACCAGAATCCGGCGTCCCTCGAGATTAAAGCGTCGCATCAAGACGTTCTCCTCCTACGATCGCGCGCCGACCCCGGGCTGCCCCGGGGCCTGACCGGCGCGGCGACCGGCTGTCACGATTCTCTGACGCCACAGGCGACCAGCCCTGTTGACGCCCCAGCTAGACATCCGCGTCAAATCGCATGATTGTTCATCCTCGTTGAACAAATAGGTTCTGAGAGCCGATTAGGCGCCCCCTGCGCCTGCGCGCGTCACGTCTCGCGGCCGACCGTTCCGGCGGTTCGGATCCCGCGATCGCGGCGACGCCACGGCGGAAGATGGAGGCGACCGGTGCTCAGAAAACCGATCTCGGGACACGATACGCCGCTGGTCCGCGCGATCAACGAAGTGGGCGACGGCTGGATCCTCCTGATCCTATGGGCCGCGTGCAACGAAGTGAGCCGTTTCGACGAGTTTCAGCGCGAACTCGGCGTCGCGCGCAACATTCTTTCCGAGCGGTTGCGCAAACTTGTCGACGCCGGCCTGCTGGCCAAGCAGCCGATCGCCGAAGGCGCGCGGCGCATGGAGTATAAGCTGACGCCGAAAGGCATGGCGATCGAAGACACGCTGCGCACGCTCTACGGCTGGGGCGAGGCCTGGGCCGCCGGGCCGGAGCAGATCCGCCTGCGGGCCGCCGAGTAGCCGCGGCCCGGCGACGGCCGCCAGCGCCCGTCGCGTCCGCAGAGCGCGGAAACCGGTTTGCAGCGCTCGGACGCCCGACTAGGGTCCGCGCGACGCCGGCGTCGCCCGATCGGGCCGCGGCCGGGCGACGCGGGAGGCGGGATGCGGCGCGAGCTGAAACGAACCTCGGGGCGGGCGAGAGCCCCGCGCGCCGGCGCGCGGCCGTTCTGGGCGGCGCTGCTGGTCGGCGGGATCGCCCTGGCGGATCTCGGCGGCCCGCTCGCGCAGGCGCAAACCCGCAGCGAAGTGATCGACGCCGGCCTCGCCGCGGGCCGCGCGGCCCTCGATCGCGGCGACGCCGACGCCGCGCGCGCGGCCTTTGAACGGGTGATCGCCGTCGATCCGCAGAACGAAGATGCGGGCCTCGGGCTGGCCATCGCCACCGACGAGGCCGGGCGCGGCGCGCAAGCGGTCGCGCTGTTCGACCGCCTGGCGGCCCGCGCGCCGCGCAACCCCGCCGTCCGGTTCTGGCGCGCCCGGGCCGCCTATCGCCTCGGGCGCTTCGACGACGCGATCCGCGACCTGACCGAGGCCGCGCCGCTCGATCCGGACAACGCGCCGCTCTATCAAATGCGCCTCGGCGACGCCTATTACGCCAAGGGCGATCCGCAACGGGCGCTCGCGGCCTATCAGCAAGCCGTGTCCGAGGGCGCGCCGCCGCCGGCGGCCTTCCGAGGCCTCGGCAACGCCCAATACGCGCTCGGCCGCCACGCCGAGGCGGCGCAGGCCTATACGCAAGCGCTGTCTCGCGATCCGCTGGACGGGCGGGCCGCCCTGCACCGGGCTTGGGCGCGGCTCGCGCTCGGCGAAGACCGCGCCGCGCTCGCCGACCTCAACCGCGCGATCGAACTGGCGCCGCCGAGCGCCGCCCTGTTCCTGACGCGGGCCGATCTCAATCGCCGCCTCGGGGCGCGAGACGCGGCGCTCGACGATTATCTCGCGGCGCTCGACCTGACGCCCGCGGACCCGATCGGCCTGTACGGCGCCGCGCGGACCCTGCTCGACCTCGACCGCGCCGCCGAGGCGCTGCCGCTGCTCGAGCGCTTCGCGGCCGCGGCCGGCCAGGACCGCGCGCTGACGGCGGCCGGACTGTTCCAGCAGGGCCGCGCAAAGCTCGCCACGGGCGCGCTGCAGGCCGCGGACGCGGACTACACCTTGCTGCTGCGGCTCGAGCCGGAGAACGCGCCCGCGCGCGTCAACCGCGCTCTGGCGCGGCTCGGGCTCGGCGACGCCGCGGGCGCGCGGGAGGATCTGCGCGAGGCGGTCCGACTGGCGCCGGGGGACGCGGCGGCCCATTACGCCCTGGCGCGCGCGGCCCTGGCGGCCGGGGCCGACGCCGAAGCGGTTCGGGTGTTCCGTCGCGCCGAGACCTTGGCCTTGCGCGAGGACGCCGGCGCGCGGGACGCGGACGCCGCCCTCGCGCGCGGTCTGACCCTGCTCGCGCTCGATCGCCCGCTCGGCGCGATCGCGGAGTTCGAGGCGGCGGTGGCCGCCGACCCCACCCGGCTCGAGCCCCTTGAACGGCTCGCCGCGACGTTTCTGCAGATCGGCCGTCACGAAGAAGCCCTGGCCGCCGCGCGCCGGCTGACCGCGGCCTCGCCGCGCAATCCCGAAGGATACCTGCTCGAGGCCGCCGCGCGCATCGCCCTCGCCGAGCCCGACGCGGCGCGGTTTGCGCTCGACCGCGCCACCGATCTGGGCGGCGACCCGGCGCGCATCGCCCGAGGCGCCGGCGAAGCCTGGATGGCCGAAGCCCGCGTCTCCTCGTGGGGCGACGACGCGGGCGCGCTCGAAAACGCGGTCGCCGCGTTCGACACCGCCGTCATGCTGACGGAGAACGACCCGGACTCGCTGCGCCTGCGCGCGGTGGCGAAACACCGGCTCGGTCAGCTCGAAGCCGCTCGGGCGGATCTTGACCAGGCGATCAAGGCCCGCCCGGACGACCCGGAACTGCGGTTCGCCCGCGCCGGCGTTCTGAAAGATCTCGGGCGCTGCGACCTTGCGATCCGCGACTACGACCTCGGCCTGGCGGCGCGCGGCGACAACGCCTCGGCGCGCGCTACCCGCGGCCGTTGCAAGGTCGGCGAAGGCAGCCTGTTCGACGGCCTCGGCGACATTTTAGGCAGCTGGTTCTGATCAGGCCGCCGGCGGCGGCCGGCGGCGATGGGTCGCGCGCGCGCCCCGCCCGCCGAGCCGCGGGCGCGCGCCGTCCGGCTCAATAACGCGCCAACACCGTCGCGGCGGTGTCGAGCGACAAGGCCGCGCGGTTGGTCCACGCGTTCGCGCGCTCGCAATCGCTTTTCAGCAGCTGACCGCGCGCGCACTTCACCGCGTCGATCAAACGCGCCTTCTGCTCGGCGAGGCCCGCCTTGTAGGCGCCGAACCGGCCGCTGCGCTGCAGCGCGGCGACCTTGTCGACCACGCCCTCGCAGGTGATGTTCTGCCCCTCGAGCGCTTCGGTGCGCCCCGGCGGCGTGCGTCCGGCGGAGCAGAGTTTCCACAGCACGTCGGTATGCACTTCAGCGTACAGGCGGATCAGCGTGCGCCAGCGATCCTCAAGGCTCGCATAGCCGTTGCCCACCTCGACCGGAGTCCAGAACTCGTAGCTGAGCAGGAACAGCAGCGGGTCCGTCACGCCGTTCGGATCCTGCGGCGCGGAGGCGAACATCTCGGGCCGCTCGGGAAGCGCGACGCCCTCGCGGACGAAGGGCAACGACTGGGTGCGCTCGAGCACCAGAACGCCCTCGTCGGTCACCGGGATGGACACGGCGATCAAGCCGATCGGCCGCGGCGAGAAGCGCAGGAACAGCGACCGGTCGCCAAGCTGCACGCGAGTTTCGGCGTCGCGACCGCCGCGGCCGCTCAAGAAAGCCTGGAATTCCGCGCGCCCGCCCGAAGCGTCGACCAACGCGCCGTCGAACCCGGCGGCGACATCGCCCTCGGCGGTGCGCTCGGTCAGCGTCAGACGCATGCCGGCCGCGTCGTCCACGCCGATGTAAGCGCCCGACAGCCCCGGCGCGTCGGCCCGCGCCCCAGACGCGCCGAGCGCGACCAGCGTCGACAGAACGAGGAGCGCGCCCGACACGGCGCGCGCGGCGCGACGCCAACGCCCGCTCGATGACGGCTCTGCGCTCGGCCCCTGCGGCGCGATGCGATCCATATCGGCTTCCTCCGTTCCACGGCGCGCCGGCGCCGATCGCCGCCCGGTCTGGCGGTCCGCTCAGCCCATACCCGCTCGATCGCGCGGAGAAAACCGACCGCGCGCGCCGCGCGCGAAATCGGCGCGCGGACGGCGGCGCGCCGGGCACGCCGTTCGCAATTGCGAAACAGCACGAGCGATTCGCCAGAAATCCGCTATATTTCGAGGGTGGCTGCGTCGGAACACGCCGCGTGTTGGTGAGCAGGTGCAAAAGGAGGCGGTCATGGATTGGGACAAGCTGCGCGTTTTCCACGCCGTGGCGGGCGCGGGCAGCCTGACGCATGCGGGCGAATCGCTCCATCTCAGCCAGTCCGCGGTCTCGCGCCAGATCCGCAGTCTCGAGGAGGAGGTGGGCGCGCCCTTGTTCCACCGACATCCCCGCGGGCTGCTGCTCACCGAAGAGGGCGAGCATCTGTTCGAGGCGACCCAAGCCATCTCGCGCGAGGTGACGGCCGCGAGCGCGCGGATCCGCGACGCGCGCGACGCCGACGGCGGCGACTTGCGCGTCACCACCACGGTCGGCTTCGGCACCCTCTGGCTTGCGCCGCGGCTGAACCGCTTTCTCGATCGGGCCCCCGACCTGAATGTGGATTTGATGCTGAGCGAGGCGGTCCTCGACTTGCCGATGCGCGAGGCCGACGTCGCGATCCGCATGCGCGAGCCGAACCAGGCCGACGTCGTGCGGCGGCCCTTGATGGAGGCCTCGATCCGGCTCTACGCGGCGCCGGACTATCTCGCCGCCCATGGCGCGCCGACCTCGCCGGAGATGCTGGGCGCCCATCGCGTGATCAGCTACAGCCCGACCGCGCCGCAGCCGGTCGCCAACATGAACTGGCTCACCGGCCTGTTGCCGCGCCGGCGTCGGATGATGACGGTGAACAATTATTACAGCGTGCTGCAGCTGGCCCGGAACGCGCTCGGGATCGCCGCGATCCCGGACTACATGGCTCGGGATTACGTTCTGCGCGGCCAAGGGGCTTTGACCCAAGTGCTGCCCGAGGTCGCGAGCCCCGCCTACGCGGTGTATCTGGTCTATCCCGAGGAGCTTCGCGGTGCAAAACGGATCGCGCTGTTCCGAGATTTCTTGATCACCGAGATCGAGCGGTTCCAGGCGGAACCCACCCCGGACGCGCTCACCGCTGCCTAATCAACAGGCTGTTGACCCCGGAAATGGCCGCCGACGCGTTTTCCGGCATGCGCGCTGCGCATATCAGCGATGCGTGCCTCGGCTGCGCGCATATTGCAGTTGCGAAAAGCTGAACGCCGCTCCACTTTCATTTTCGACACAGGAAGCGGCGCTCGCGTCCGACCTTTCGGGTCTCCTCTGTCATTCCTCCCTAAGACTCGCCGGGCCTCGCGCCCGGCGTTTTTTTTGCGGAGCAGGTCATGCTGGACGCGGTATCGGAAGGGCCCAGGCGGCGCCTCGCGCCATCGCCGGTTGCGCGCAGCGCCGGACGATCTGGCCCCCGCGCCGATCGAGGACGCGTCGGCGGTTTTCGGGAAGCTCCGCGGGCGGGCTGCGGCCGTGCGGCACGGGCGCCGAAGCCTGACCCGATCTAAGCCGTGGCGAGCGGCGCGCAGCGCGCCCGTGTCCAACGATGCGCCCCCGGCAGTTGCGCCCATCCGAACGCACGCGCGCTCGGACCGTTCGCGTTCAGCGTCTCGAGCCGAGCCATCGCCTCGGCGGGGGTGAAGCGCGTGCCGGGCGGCGCCCACCACATCGCCACTCCCATCGACGCCATCGCCGTGAACCACTCCGCGCGCCGCTCGTAAAAGCGCGCATGGATCGTCCCCCAGACGAACTGTTCGAAGCTGGCGGCGTCGCGCCAGATCGAGGCGTTGTAGATGACGCACGGATCATCCGACACTTGGGTCTCGGTCGCGTCGCCCCCGCCGTCCACGTGCCGCCACACGAAGCCCTCCATCCGATCCGCAACCCTGTTCACCTGGTCAAGAGCGTCGACGAAAGGCTGAACGAGCGGGGAGCCGACGGGGGCTCGAAGGCGTGCGATGTTGACTTCAGCGAGCTGCCAGTCGGGGTCGGGCGCGTGGAACTGCACGGCGCGTCTCCAAAGTAAGCCTGCAGCGCCTGTCCGTCGCACATACGGTCCGCGCGCGCGACAGACAGGGCGCCTCAGGGGACAATTGCTTTTGCAAGGCGATATCCCGTGCGACAGTTCTGGCAAGTCGACCTGGTCTGCGGCGATGTCCTTTTTTCGGGGGACGCGTCAGCGGTAGAGGGCGTCGCCCATCTGGCGGAAGATTTCGCCGGCGTAGAGGTCGGCGACCTCGGGCGCATAGCCGTTGAACAGCTGGGTCGGGACGCGCTCATCGGTTCCGAGCACCCGCTCGGTCGCCTGGCTCCAGCGCGGATGATCAACCTCCGGGTTCACGTTCGCCCAGAACCCGTATTCGGCCCCTTGCAGCTCTTCCCAGAAGCTCACGGGCCGCTTCTCGGTCAGCGTGATCCGCACCACGGATTTGATGTGCTTGAACCCGTATTTCCACGGCGTGTGCAGCCGGATCGGCGCGCCGAATTGGTGGTGCAGCACCTTGCCGTAAGCGCCGACCACCATGAACGACAGCGGGTTGGCCGCTTCGGCGAGCGACAGGCCCTCGACATACGGCCACGGGTACCAAAACGTCCGCTGGTTGGGCGCGACGTCGACATTCTTGAAGGTCTCGAACCGCACGTAGCGGGCCTCGGGCTGCGGCTCGACCATCGCCAACAGCGCGGGCAGCGGAAACCCGATCCACGGCGCGACCATCGCCCACGCTTCGACGCAGCGATGGCGCACGACGCGTTCTTCGATCGGCATCTTCTTGATCAGCTCGTCGACGTCGATCTCGAGCGGCTTCGAGACCAGCCCGTCGATCACCAGCCGCCACGGATCGGTCGGCAATTGCTTCGCCTTGTCCGCGATGTCCTTGGTCGTGCCGAATTCGTAGAAGTTATTGTAGCGCGTGTTGAGCTTCTCGGCGGTCACCGGACGCCCGGCGTCGGCGAAAGCGGGGTTGGTCGGCGGCGTGGGCGTGAACGGCTCGAGCGGCGCCGCCGCCTGCGCCGGGGCCCCGGCGAAAAGCCCGCCGACCCCGGCGAGCCCGCCCGCGGCGGCGGCGGCCCCGCCCAAAAAGGCCCGTCGGCCGCGCGCGATCGCCTCCGGCGTGCCCCGGCTCTCGGGCAACGCCCAACGCGGTTTGCGGTGATAGTGCATGCGCGGTCTCCTCTCGTCAGGGGCGAGAGACTGGCGCAGGCGCCGTCCGAGGTCCAATAAAGGAACCGTCAGAGCCGCGGAGGATTAGTCGACGAAGGCGTCCGCCGCGATCCCCTGCAGGTGGAGCGCCGCCGACAGGTCGGAATGGTCGAGCCGCGCGTCCGCTTCGGCGGCGACGACGGGCTTGGCGCGATAGGCGACGCCCGCCCCCGCGGCGCGGATCATGTCGAGATCGTTGGCGCCGTCGCCGATCGCCAACGCCTGCTCGGGTCCGACGCCGATCTCGGCCGCAATGCGGTCGAGCGCGTCGCGCTTGGCTTGGCGCCCCAGGATCGGCTCGCCGACCGCCCCGGTCGCCCGACCGTCCTCGAACAACAGCGTATTGGCCTGATGACGGGCGAACCCCGCCGCGACGGCCACGCGCTCGGTGAAGAAACTGAAGCCGCCCGACACCAGCGCGGTCTCGGCCCCGCGCGCCGCCATGGTCCGCGCCAGCGTGCGCGCGCCGGGCGACAACCGCACCCGCTCGGCGAACACCCGCTCGAGCGCGGCCGCCTCGAGGCCCGCCAACAGACCGACGCGCGCGCGCAGCGCCTGTTCGAAGTCGAGCGCCCCGCGCATCGCCTGTTCGGTGATCGCCGACACCTCGGCCTTCACGCCCGCGAAATCGGCGATCTCGTCGATGCACTCGACCGTGATGACCGTGCTGTCCATGTCGCAGATCAGCAGACGCTTTTCGCGCCCCTCGGCCGCGATCCAGTTCACGTCCAGCCCCCGGCCGTCGGCCGCTC